>JBDTUO010000180.1:0-6285 GCA_040007675.1 Rubrivivax sp. | reverse complement strand
CGCACGGTCCTTGTTCATCAGGCGGCAGATGGCGCCGCCCGCGGCGTAGTACACGCCGGTGACGCCGCCGGTGCCGATGGTGACGAACTTGGCCTGGGCCATCGCGGGCGCGGCCGGCAGCATCAGCGCGACGGCGGCGCCGGCGATCGCGCTGCGGAGGGTAGTGGTGAGGAAACGGGTCATCGTTGGAACTCCATGAGCGTGGGTGAGAAGGGACTGCGGGGATCGGCAGCGCCAGCCCGCGAGCCGGCGCCGAGGCGTCAGGCAGGTGTCATGCGGGCTTGACCTCCTGCTGTCGGGTGGAACGGGGCAGCGAGGCGATCGCCGCGTCGACGGCGGCGCGCAGCCGCTCGACGATCGCGTCGAGTTCGCCATCGGTGACGATGAACGGGGGGGCGAGCAGCACGTGGTCGCCGCGCTGGCCATCGATCGTGCCGCCCATCGGGTAGACCATCAGTCCGCGCGCCATCGCCTGCTGCTTGATCAGCGCGTGCAGCCGCAGCCCGGGCTCGAACGGCCGCTTGCTGGCGCGGTCGGCGACCAGCTCGACGGCACGGAACAGGCCGCGGCCGCGCAGGTCGCCGACATGCGGGTGATCGGCGAACGCCGCCTCGAGCCGCTTGCGCAGGCCGTCGCCCTGACGCAGCACCGCGGCGAGCAGGTCGTCGCGGTCGATCACCTGCTGGACCGCCAGCGCCGCCGCGCAGGCCACCGCGTGCCCGAGGTAGGTGTGGCCGTGCTGGAACAGGCCGCTGCCCTGGCTGAAGGCGTTGACGATGTGGCGCTGCACCAGCACCGCGCCGATCGGCTGGTAGCCGCCGCCCAGGCCCTTGGCGATCGTCATCAGATCGGGCACGACGCGTTCCTGCTGGCAGGCGTGCAAGGTGCCGGTGCGGCCCATGCCGCACATCACCTCGTCGAGGATCAGCAGGATGCCATGGTGCGTGCACAACTCGCGCACGCCGCGCAGGTAGCCGGGCACCGGCGTCAGCGCGCCCGAGGTGGCACCGACGACGGTTTCGGCGACGAAGGCGATGACGCTGTCGCCGCCCAGCCGATCGATGGCGTCGGCCAGTTCACGCACCAGGCGCGCGCCGTACTGCTCTGCGCTCTCGTCGGCGCGCCGATCGCGGTATTCGTAGCACGGCGAGACATGCGTCACCGGGATCAGCAGCGGCGCGAACTGCTGGCGTCGCCAGGCGTTGCCGCCGACGGCCAGCGCGCCGAGCGTATTGCCGTGGTAGCTCTGCCGGCGCGCGATGAAGTGCTGCCGCTGCGGCTGCCCGATCTCGACGAAATACTGGCGCGCCATCTTCAGCGCCGCTTCGACCGCCTCCGAGCCGCCGGAGACGAAGTAGGCGTGGCTGACGCCCTCCGGCGCCTGCGCCACCAACAGATCGGCCAGCCGCTCGGCGACCTCGGTCGTGAAGAAGCTGGTGTGGGCGTAGGCCAGCTTGTCGATCTGGGCGTGCATCGCCGCAATGACATCCGGGTGCCCATGCCCGAGACACGACACCGCCGCGCCGCCGGAGGCGTCGATGTAAAGCTTGCCGGTGGCGTCGGTCAAGGTGACGCCGCGGCCACTGACGGCGGTCGGCAGGCCGTGGCTCAGCTGCCGGTGCAAGACGCGGGTCATCGGACCCCCTCGGCCAGGGTCAGACCGACGTCGCCATCGGCATCGGTCGCGGCGACCGCGGCGCGGCCGGTGCGCGCGGGCCGATCCCAGTAGGCGCGGGTGTGTCGCAGGTGCTCCTGCATCTGCAGCAGCCGGCGCTGCGTGCGCACGCCGCCGCGCACCGCCAGCGTCGACAGCAGCAGCTCGATCAGCGCATCGGCGCCGGTGGTCGACTGGAAGAACGACGGCATCGTCGTCTGGTACAGCAGCACATGCTGGGCGCCGCGCGCGATCGGCGACAGCTGGCTGTCGGTCAGCGCGATCACAGTGGCGCGGCAGTCGAGCGCCTGCTGTACGGCGTCGACGGTGAGGCGCGTGTACGGCGCCTGACTGATCGCCACCAGCACGTCGTCGCGCGACAGGCGCGTGATCTGGTCGGTGATCGTGCCGCCGAGGTCGTCGATCAGCGTGCCGTTGGTGGTCAGCAACCCGTACACATAGTTGGCGTGGAAGGCCACGCCATGGCAAACCCGCATGCCGAGGAAGCAGACGTTGCGGGCGTGCAGCAGCGTGTCCGCCGCTTCGCACAACCCGGCGGTGGAATTGAGCGCGAACGCCGAGGCGACGTTCGACTGCTGATGCAGGTTCAGCTGCGCCGCCGGCTCGTCGCCGCCGACCCGGTCCGCTGCGCTGGCGAGCGCGGGCGCGGCGCTGCCGGCCAGCTGGCGCGTGAACGGCTCGCGCAGGCTGTCGAAGCCATCGAAACCGAGCCGCTGCGCCAGCCGCGTCATGGTCGCCGGCGACACCCCGGCGTCCTTGGCTGACGTGCGCATCGAATACAGGCCGAGCGCCGCCTGGTGTTGCCGAAGCCAGCGCGCGGCGCGCTGCAGTTCCGGGCTCAGCGACTCGAAACTGCGGTCGATCAACTCGGCGATGGCCTGCGGGGTCGATGCGGCGATGGGCCGGCTCCTCGGATTCTGGATCTGCAACGTTCATTGCAGAATCTCTTGTGTGATCCAAGTGTTTCATGATGTGTGGATCAGGTCAAGCGGGACAACCCGGGGTTCTTCGTGGGGGTCGGTCGCGGCCGGCCGCCGCTACATTGCGGGGCATGAGCAGGCGACCCGCATGACCGACGACATCGACGGCCTGCGCCGCATCCTGCGCTCGTGTCGCACGGTGGCGGTGGTCGGGCTGTCGGCCGAGTGGCACCGTCCGAGCCACTTCGTCGCCAAGTACCTGCAGCAGCACGGCTACCGGGTGATCCCGGTGAACCCGCGCTACGCCGGCGGTGAAGTGCTCGGCGAGCGCGTGCACGCGTCGCTGGAAGCGATCGGCGAGCCGGTCGACCTGGTCAATGTCTTCCGCCGCACCGAGGATGTGCTGCCGATCGCGCAGGGGGCAGTCGCGATCGGCGCGCGCTGCCTGTGGCAGCAGATCGGCGTCGTGAACGAAAAGGCCGCGGTGCTGGCGCAGGCGGCCGGCCTGGATAGCGTCATGGACCGCTGCGTGAAGATCGAGCACGCGCGGCTGTTCGGCGGCCTGCACTGGGCCGGTGTCAACACCCGCGTGGTGTCGGCACGGCGGCCAGGAACGCTATAGCGCGATGGCCGACCACGTCTTCAAGCCCGAGACGCTGGCGATCCACGCCGGGCAGATCCCCGACGCCGCCACCGGCGCGCGCGCGCTGCCGATCTACCAGACCACGAGCTTCGTCTTCGACAGCGCCGACCACGCGGCGAGCCTGTTCAACCTGCAGACCTTCGGCAACGTCTATTCGCGGCTGTCGAACCCCACCGTCGCCGCGCTCGAGGAGCGGGTGGCGGCACTCGAAGGCGCGCGCGCCGCGGTCGCCTGCGCCAGCGGAATGGCGGCCGAGGCGATGGCGCTGATGACGCTGCTGCAGGCGGGCGACCACGTCGTCGCGGCCGGTGCGCTGTACGGCGGTTCGGTGACGATGCTGGCGGTCAACCTGGTTCGCTACGGCATCGAGACCACGTTCGTCGACGCCACCCGGCCGGACGCCTTCGCCGCCGCGATGCGGCCGAGCACGCGTGCGGTGTATGCGGAGACGCTCGGCAACCCGAGCCTGGTGGTGCTCGACATCGCGGCCGTCGCCGAGGTCGCCCATGCGCACGGCGTGCCGCTGATCGTCGACAACACGGTGCCGAGCCCGTTCCTGTGCAACCCGGTCGCGCACGGCGCCGACCTCGTCGTCCACAGCGCGACCAAGTACCTGGCCGGGCACGGCACCACGCTCGGCGGCGTGATCGTCGAGGGCGGCCGCTTTCCGTGGGACAACGGCAAGTTTCCCGGCATGACCGAGCCGTCTCCCGGCTACCACGGCGTGCGGTTCTACGAGACCTTTGGTGACTTCGGCTTCACGATGCGCTGCCGGATGGAGGCGCTGCGCGTCTACGGCGCCGCGCTGTCGCCGATGAGCGCGTGGCAGATCCTGCAGGGGGTCGAGACGCTGCCGCTGCGCATGGAGCGCCACAACGCCAACGCGCTGGCGGTCGCGCGGTTCCTGACCCACGACCCGCGCGTCGCCTGGGTCAACTATCCCGGGCTGGAAGACCACCCGCAGCACGCGCTGCTGATGCGGCAGATGCGCGGCGCATCCGGGCTGCTGGCGTTCGGCGTCAAGGCCGCCGCCGGCGACGCGATGCAGGCCGGCATCCGCTTCATCGAGGCGGCCCGGTTCATGAGTCACCTGGTCAACATCGGCGACACCCGCACGCTGATCAGCCACCCGGCGAGCACCACCCACCGCCAGCTCGACGACGCCCAGCAGCGGGCGGCCGGCGTGCTGCCGGACATGGTGCGCATCTCGGTCGGTCTCGAGCACATCGACGACATCCTGTGGGACGTCGATCAGGCGCTCGGCGTCGCGACCGGCGCGCGCTGATCGGCGCGCATCGCCCCAACCGTCGCCGAACCGCGATGCCGGCGCCTCCTGAAGACCGGCGCCTGAAGGTCGCGGGCCTGCTGCTGCTGGCGCTCGCCGGTGCCGCGCTGGCCGCACTCGCCGGCGCTGTCGCAGCGCGCTGGCCGATCAGCACCGGCGACTGGCCGCCGCTGCTCGGGCTGACGATCGGCGCGGCGAACCTGCTGGCCGGCGGCCTGCTCGTGCTGGCCGCCGGCTGCGGCGCGCAGCGCGCCTGGCGCGATCCATCGCGGCGGCGCGCGCTGGCCTGGCAGTTGCTGGTGGCCAACCTGCTGGTGCCGATCGTGCTGTACACGCTGCTGACGAGCGACGAGCGCATCGATGCCGAGTTGCGTGACAGCGACTGGGACATGGCGCTGTCGATCGGACTGGCACTGTGCGCGGTGCTGGCGTGGCGCGTCTGGCGCCGCGCCCGGCGGCACGAGGCACTCAGCGCGGACGAGGCGATGGCCCGCGACCCGCGGCCGCCGGTGCTGTACCTGCGGTCGTTCCAGGACGACGGGGTGGCGCTGCTGGCGCAGACCGGCAGCCGCTGGGCGCGCACGGTCGCCGCTGCCGTGCAAGCGCCGACGCCGGAGGAGCGGCTGGCGCGCGTGCTCGCCGACATCGGCCCGCTGATCGCGATCGGCAAGCCGGGCGAGCCGCTGCCCGAGCTGGGGGCTGCGCGGCTGTATGTCGGCCACGCCGACTGGCAGGCCGAAGTGCAGCGGCTGCTGCAACGGGCGGCGCTGGTGGTGGTACGGGTCGGCGCGTCGCCGGGCGTGCGGTGGGAGATCGAGCAGGCGCTGGCCGCCCTGCCGCGCTCGCGGCTGGTGTTCGCCACGCTCGGCCAGACCGCGCTGGCGCCCGAGATCCACGGGCGGCTGGCGCCGGTGCTCGGGCTGGCGCTGCCGGCGATGCTGACGCAGGTCGACGCGCCCACCGGGTGGCAGGTTCTGTGGCGCCAGCCGCACCGCCGCCTCGGGGCGCTGGTGTGGTTCGACGCCGAGGGGCGGCCGCAGGTCGAACCGGTGGTCTACGGGTTTCGACGGTTCGCCGACCTGCGGCACGTCGAGACATGGCTGCGCATGGTCGATCCGCTCGGCACACCGGTGCGCCGCGTGCTGGCAGGACTCGGGCTGGCCGCCCCTGGAAGCGCGCGCCGCTCCCGGCCGCTTGCGATCGCGCTGGCGCTGCTGTTCGGTTATGCCGGTGCGCACTGGTTCTATCTCGGGCAGCCGCGGCTCGGCAAGCGCTACCTCCTGTTGATGCCGCTGGCGCTGGCGTCGCTGTTCATGGCGTTCTACGATGCGCTGCGCTTCGTGTGGGCCGATCGGGCCGACTTCGACCGCCGCTTCGTTGCCCTGGGCGCACCACGACTGCACGAAAGGGAAGGGCCGGACCATGTATCGCAATGATCTGATGGAGGGTCAGCGCATCCTCGTCACCGGCGGCGGCACCGGCCTCGGCCGCGCGATGGCCGAGCGCTTCGTCGCGCTGGGGGCCGATGTCGCGATCTGCGGGCGTCGCAAGGCGGTCTGCGACGAGACCGCGGCGACGCTGCGCGCACAGCATCCCGGGCGGCGCATCGACACCTTCGGGGTCGACATCCGCGACGCCGTCGCGGTCGAAGCGATGGTGCAGGCGCTGTTCGACGACGGGGGGCTGACCGGTCTCGTCAACAACGCCGCCGGCAACTTCATCGCGCCGACCGAGAGCCTGTCGCCACGCGCTTTCGACGCCG
>JBDTUO010000179.1:0-6289 GCA_040007675.1 Rubrivivax sp. | reverse complement strand
TCGTCTCGGCCGGCTTCGACGCCCACCGCGAAGACGAGCTCGGCCAGCTCGGGCTCGTCGAGGCCGACTACGAGTGGATCACGCGCCGCGTGGTCGACGTCGCGGCGCGGCATGCGGGTGGCCGCATCGTCTCGTGCCTCGAAGGCGGCTACGCGCTGAGCGCACTCGGTCGCAGCGTCGTCACCCACCTGCGCGTGCTGGCCGGTGTCTGACGCGGCGGCGAGTGCGGCGGCGGCCGCCAGCGCGGCCTCGGTCGCGGCGCCGCCGGCGCGACCCCCGCTCGCGGTCGAGCTTCAAGGTTTCGCACACGCGCTGTTCTCGTCCGATGCACTGTCCCAGCTGGCGCTGATCGCCGGCTGCCTGGGGCTGGCGTGGGTGATCGTGGCCAGGCTCGCGCCACAGCGGCCGACGAACCACCGGCTCTGGTACGGACGCCGTGTCTGGGACGGCGTGCTGTTTCCGCTGCTGGCGCTGGTGTTCGTGCTGCTCGCGCGCTGGGGGCTGGCCCCGTGGCTGTCGCTGGCGGTATTCCGCATCGCCGTGCCGGCGCTGGTGTCGCTGCTCGTGATCCGCTTCACGGCGCGGGTGCTGCAGGCGGCCTACCCGGAGTCCGGCCTGATGCGCGTCGTCGAGCGCAGCGTGTCCTGGATCGCGTGGGTCGGCATGCTGCTGTGGGTGACCGGCGTGCTGCCCCGGCTGCGCGACCAGGCCGATCAGGTGCACTGGACGCTAGGCGGCTCCGAGGTGACGCTGTCCAACGTCATCGAAGGCGCGCTGTCTTCGATCGTGGTGATCCTGGTGTCGCTGTGGGCGAGCCAGGCGCTCGAGGCCCGGCTGCTGCGCGGCGCCACCGGCAACCTGTCGCTGCGCAAGATCCTGGCGAACCTGACGCGTGCGGCGATGCTGTTCATCGGCCTGATGTTCGCGCTGTCGGCGGCCGGCATCGACCTGACCGCGCTCGGCGTGCTCGGCGGGGCGCTCGGCGTCGGCATCGGCCTCGGGCTGCAGAAGGTGGCGGCCAACTACGTCAGCGGCTTCGTGATCCTGGCCGAGAACGCGGTGCGCATCGGCGACATGGTCACGGTCGACGGCTTCGAGGGTCGGATCACCGACATCACGACCCGTTACACGCTGATCCGTTCGCTCGGCGGGCGCGAATCCATCGTGCCGAACGAGATGCTGGTGACGCAGCGCGTCGAGAGCGCCTGGCTGAGCGACCACAACGTGCTGCTGCAGACCGTGCTGCAGGTCGCCTACGGCACGCCGCTGGACCGCGTGTTGCCGGCGCTGCAGCACGCGGTCACGGCAGTCGAGCGGGTGCAGGCCAACCCGCCGCCGGCGGTGCGGCTGTCCGCGTTCGCCGCCGACGGGCTCGAGCTGACGGTGGTGTTCTGGATCGGCGACCCGGAGAACGGCAGCGCCAACGTGCGCTCGGATGTCAACCTTGCGTTGCTGCGCACGCTCGACGGGCTGGGGGTAGAGATCCCGTTTCCGCAGCGTGTGCTGCACCACCGCCACCCGCCCGACACCGGGCCGACACCGGCCTGAGGCGGATAGGGCTCAGCCGCGCGGGTTGGTGTTGCTGTTGTCGCCGCTGCTGCGGCCGCTTCGGCGCTCGGCGCGCGCCGGGTCGATCACCGGGGTCATCGCGTTGGCCTCGCACTCGAGCGCGTCGATCACCGAGCGCCCGGTCGCCGGGTCGTCGGCCTGGCGGCGCGCCGGCCGGCCATTGCCCTGCGACGTGGCGGCGGGCGATGGCGAAGACGGGTGACGGTCGGGATTCGGGGTGGTCATGGGACATCCGGATCGGGATGCCCATAGTTTGTCGCAAGCGCGGCGCGCGCGCACCGCCTGAATGGGGCAGTCGCGGCTGTAATGCACAGGCGTTTCGTCTGCTCACAATCCCCGCGCCGGGCGGGGCCCGCATCGGGAGCGGCGGTCAGGCGGCGACGACCGGGATCTTCCCGATACGGGCTTTCCACTCGGCCGGGCCGGTCTGGTGCACGCTGGTGCCGCTGGCGTCGACCGCCACCGTCACCGGCATGTCACGCACGTCGAACTCGTAGATCGCTTCCATGCCGAGGTCGGCGAAGCCGACCACCTGGGCGCCCTTGATGGCCTTGGACACCAGGTACGCGGCGCCGCCGACGGCCATCAGGTAGGCACTCTTGTGCTTGCGGATCGCCTCGATCGCGACCGGCCCGCGTTCGGCCTTGCCGACCATCGAGATCAAGCCGGTCTGCGCCAGCATCATCTCGGTGAACTTGTCCATGCGGGTGGCGGTGGTCGGGCCGGCAGGCCCGACGACCTCGTCGCGCACCGGGTCCACCGGGCCTACGTAATAGATCACGCGGTTCGTGAAGTCGACCGGCAGTGGCTCGCCCTTGGCGAGCAGGTCCTGGATGCGTTTGTGGGCGGCGTCGCGGCCGGTCAGCATCTTGCCGCTCAGCAGCAGCGTCTGGCCGGGTTTCCATGACGCGACCTGCGCCGGCGTCAGCGTGTTCAGGTCCACTGCGGTGCTCTTGTCGTAGTCGGGCGCCCAGTGCACGTCGGGCCACAGGTCCAGGCTCGGCGGTTCGAGGTAGACCGGCCCCGAGCCGTCCATCACCAGGTGGGCGTGCCGGGTTGCGGCGCAGTTCGGGATCATCGCGACCGGCTTGCTCGCGGCGTGGGTCGGGAAGGTCGCGATCTTGACGTCGAGCACCGTCGTCAGGCCGCCCAGGCCCTGGGCACCGATGCCGAGCGCGTTGACCTTCTCGTAGAGCTCGATGCGCAGTTCCTCGAGCTTGTCGGCCGGTCCGCGCGCGAGCAGCTCGTGCATGTCGATCGGGTCCATCAGCGACTGCTTGGCGAGCAGCATCGCGCGCTCGGCGGTGCCGCCGACGCCGATGCCCAGCATGCCCGGCGGACACCAGCCGGCGCCCATCGTCGGCACCGTCTTGAGCACCCAGTCGACCAGGTTGTCGCTCGGGTTCATCATCACGAACTTGCTCTTGTTCTCGCTGCCGCCGCCCTTCGCGCCGACCGTGATGTCGAGCGTCGAGCCCGGCACCAGGGTCATGTGGATCACCGCCGGCGTGTTGTCCTGGGTGTTCCTGCGGTCGAACAGCGGGTCGGCCAGGATCGAGGCGCGCAGCACGTTGTCGGGGTTCAGGTAGCCGCGGCGCACGCCCTCGTTGATGCTGTCCTCGAGCGAGCCCGGCAGGCCCTCGAAGCGCACGTCCATGCCCACCTTCAGGAACACGTTGACGATGCCGGTGTCCTGGCACATCGGACGGCGGCCTTCGGCGCTCATGCGCGAGTTGGTCAGGATCTGGGCAATCGCGTCCTTCGCCGCCGGTCCCTGCTCACGCTCGTAGGCGCGCGCGAGGTGGGCGATGTAATCCGGCGGGTGGTAGCAGCTGATGTACTGCAGCGCGGCGGCAATGGTCTCGACGAGGTCGGCGTGGCGGATGGTGGTGGTCATGACGGTTCAGGCTCTGGAGGGCGGCGTGAAGTGGCGACTGTACCGAGCGCGACGGCCCGCCGCGAGGGCCATCGCGCCGCTGCAGCGCGATGCGGTTCAGACGTAGTAGAGGACGAGGTAGCCCAGCAGCAGCACGAGCACCCACAAGGCCATGCTGCGCGTGGGCCAGGTCTGCGCCAGCCGCCCCTCGGGGCCGTGGTGGCGGATCACCCAGTCCAGCGCGCGCGAACCGACGCGCCCGGCAAGGCGCCGCAGGGCGGCCTGTGCCGTCCCGACCAGGCGGCCGCCGGTGCGGCCGATCGCGGGCAGCAGGCGGCGCCAGACCCAGTCCGTGTCCAGCGTGATCGTCAGCGTGCGCTTCAGGTAGGGCAGCATCACGAAGAAGGCCAGCCCCGAGAACAGCAGCAGCTGCAGCTGGGCGACGACGTGGGCCCCGGTGTAGGGCACGAAATCCACGCTGTAGGGCAGCAGCGCGTACAGCGGCTCTGGCCAGACGCCGAGCGCGATGCAGAGGAAGGAGAAGACGACCATCGCCCAGCGCATGCTGGCCGGCGGCTCGGCCGGGCGCAGCCCGGAGTCCTTCTGGAAGAACACGAACCAGGGAAACTTGATGCCCGCGTGCAGGAAGACGCCGGCCGAGGCCGCCGTCAGCAGCAGCCAGACCGCCTGCAGCTGGCCATCGGCCGCCGCCTGCGAGATCATCGACTTGGAGACGAAACCCGAGGTCAGCGGGAAGGCGGAGATCGCCAGCGCACCGATCGTCCCGCACACGGTGGTCAGCGGCATGCTGTGGAACAGGCCCCCGAGCTCCGAGCACTTGCGCCGGCCGGTCATCTTCAGCACCGAGCCCGCCGACATCAGCAGCAGCGCCTTGTAGATGATGTGCGCGAAGGCATGCGCGGCCGCGCCGTTGAGCGCCATCTCGGTGCCGATGCCGATGCCGGCGATCATGAACCCGACCTGGTTCACGATCGAGTACGCGAGGATGCGACGCATGTCGTTTTCCAGCAGCGCGTAGACGATGCCGTACATCGCCATGAACAGGCCGACCCAGATCAGCAGCTCGGTGCCGGGGAAGCCGCGGATCAGCACGTAGACCGCGGTCTTGGTCGTGAACGCCGACAGGAAGACGGTGCCGCTCCACGAGGCCTCGGGGTAGGCGTCGGGCAGCCAGGCCGACAGCGGCGGCGCACCCGCGTTGATGAGGAAGCCGATCAGGATCAGCCAGTGCGCCGGGGAGTCGAGCAGCAGGCGGCCGAAGCCGACGTCGCCGGTCTGGGCGACGTGGCCGGCGATGCCCGCGAAGAGCAGTACGCCGCCCAGCAGGTGGATCATCACGTAGCGCCGTGCCGCGCGGTAGGCGGTCTCGCGGCCGTGGCTCCAGAGCACGAGCGTCGAGCCGACGGCCATCAGCTCCCAGAAGGCGAACACCGTCAGCAGGTCGCCCGCCAGCGCCACGCCGATCGCCGAGCCGGCGTAGACGAAGGCGGCCGGCACCTCGACCCGGCTCTTCTGGCCGAGCGCGAACAGGCCCCCGCCGGCCGCCATCAGCGCGAAGATGGTGGCGAACAGGCGCGAGAGCTTGTCGCCCTGCAGCGGCGTGAGCGTGTAGTCGAGGAAGCGCAGTTGCCAGGCAGGGCCGTCGGGGACCTGCCAGACGAGGGCCAGCACGACGAGCGGCAGCACCACCACCGCGGCCGAGCGCAGCGCGCCGCGCAGGAAGGGCAGGGCGAGCGCGCCCAGCACCAGCACCAGGCCGGGATGCATCACGACCTCAGTCATCGCGCTTGCCGTAGTAGCTGTCGGGCCGCTTGAGCAGCAGCGCCAGGCCCTTGGCGGCGACGATCATCGCGGCACAGGCACCGAAGCCGAACCAGGCGTTGAAGCCGAACAGGGCGTCGATGCCGAACTGAGGATGCTGTTGCACGGCCAGCTCCGCCAGCACGGTCAGCGCCAGCACGCCGAGGAAGGCGCGCCAGAGGCGCTTGACGTTGCGCGGGTGGTCGAGCCAATGCGGTCTGTCGTCCATCGCGTTCATCCTCCGAGGCCGGGCAGCTGCCGCGCCAGCGCCAGCGGCAGCTCGGGCAGGAAGAACAGCAGCAACGTCGCCCCCGCCGTGGCGACGAGTGCGGCCACCATCGGCAGCGGCGCCTCGCCATGCACCGGCGCGTCGCCGGCCGGCGCCACGAAGAAAGCGCGGTAGACGATGGGCAGGAAGTAGCCGGCGTTCAACAGGGTGCTGACCGCGATCACGCCGACCACGCCCCAGTGCTGGGAGGCCATCGCCCCCGACAGCATGTACCACTTGGAGATGAAGCCGGCGGCCGGCGGCAGGCCGATCATCGACAGCGCGCCGATGGCGAACGCGGCCATCGTCCAGGGCATGCGCCGCCCGATGCCGTCGAGCTGGCTGACCTGCGTCAGGTGGGCGGCGGTGTAGATGGCGCCGGCCGCGAAGAAGAGCGTGATCTTGCCGAAGGCGTGCGCCGCGATGTGCAGCACCGCGCCCACCACCGACAGCGGCGCCAGCACGGCGGTGGCCATCACCACGTACGCGAGCTGGCTGATCGTCGAATAGGCGAGCCGCCGTTTCAGGTTGTCGGCACCGAGCGCCACGACCGAGGCGGCGATGATCGTGAACCCGGCGACCACCACCAGCCAGTCGGCCGCGCCGCCCAGGCCGGCGCCGGCCAGTGTGTCCAGCCCGAAGATGTAGAGCACGACCTTGACGACGCTGAAGACGCCGGCCTTCACGACCGCTACCGCGTGCAGCAGGGCCGATACCGGCGTGGGCGCCACCATCGCCGCCGGCAGCCAGCGGTG
>JBDTUO010000178.1:0-6314 GCA_040007675.1 Rubrivivax sp. | reverse complement strand
CGGGTGCACTTGTCGCCCATGATCATGAAGGTCGCCGTGCCCTGGCCGAAACACTCGCCGATGTTCGGGCAGCTGGCCTCCTCGCACA
This sequence comes from Rubrivivax sp., assembly GCA_040007675.1. Classification (GTDB taxonomy): domain Bacteria; phylum Pseudomonadota; class Gammaproteobacteria; order Burkholderiales; family Burkholderiaceae_C; genus Rubrivivax. The sequence continues at coordinate 6,226 of JBDTUO010000178.1, read as the reverse complement.
CCGTGTGCAGGCGGTGCTCGCGCAGGATCTGCTTGATCTCGTAGAAGCGGGTGGTCGGCGAACCGGCCTTGACGCGGATCCACGACGGCTTCTTCAGCACCTCGGCCGGCACCACCTTGATCGGGATGCGGGCCGTCTTGGCCTGGGCCTTCTGCTTGATGGTGGGGTCGTACGGCGCGGCGGTCGTGTCCATGGGCCGATTCTAGGTCGCCCGCTCGCGCCACCCGGGCGCCAGGGACGAGCCCGCCGGGGTGGGCGACTCAGGCGTGCAGCAGCACTTCGAGCCGGTCCGCCAGCCGGTCGGCGGCCTCGTCCCAGCCCAGCGTGACGCCGAGCGAGCGCAGGTCGACCGTCCGTAGCCCGGCATAGCCGCAGGGGTCGATGCGCAAGAACGGCTCCAGGTCCATCGCGACGTTCAGCGCCAGGCCGTGAAAACTGCGGTGGTGGCTGATCTTGATGCCGAGCGCGGCGATCTTGCCCAGGCCCTCGAAGCGCGCCGGCCCGGGCCGCCGGGCCGGATCCGGCAGCGCTGCGTGGCCCGCGGGGTCGGCCAGCCGCACGTAGATGCCGGGCGCGCCCGGCACCCGGTGTCCGACCACACCGACGCCGTCGAGCACCTGCAACACGGCCTGCTCGAGCCGGAACACGTACTCCTTGACGTAGATGCCCAGCCGCTGCAGGTCGACCAGCGGATAGGCGACGACCTGGCCCGGCCCGTGGTAGGTGACCTGGCCGCCGCGCAGGGTCGGCACGACCGGGATGTCTCCGGCCGCGCGCACGTGTTCGGCGCGCCCGGCCACGCCCTGCGTGAACACGGGCTCGTGCTCGACGAGCCAGAGTTCGTCGTCGGTGGTGGCGTCGCGCGCCGCGGTGAAGGCCCGCATCGCGGCCTCGACGCCGGCGTGTTCGCGTCGTCCCAGCCTGAGCACCCGCATGGCGCGGCAGTGTACGGGTCGATGGGCGGCGGGTCAGATCGCGCCCGGCAGTTCGACCCAGCGGCTATCGTCGCCGCTGGAGTCTGCCCGAATGCCACCACACGACCGCCGCCCGCACCCGCGCCGCCGCCTGCCCGCCGCGCTGTGCGCGATCGCGCTGGCATTCACCCCCCTGTGGGTCTGGCCGGCCGCGGCGGAACCGCCCGACGCCGCCGCCACCGCGGCGCTCACCGAGGCGATCGGGCAGTACGGCCGGGGCGAGGTCGATGCCGCCCGGCGCAGCTTCGAGGCCCTGGCCGCGCGCGGCCTGCCGGCCGCCGACTACAACCTCGCGGTGATGCACCTCGCCGGCGACCTGCCGGGGGGCGCCGAGGCGGCGCTGCCGCACCTGCAGCGCGCGGCCGACCGCGGATTCGTGACGGCGCTGTTCGGGCTCGGCCAGGTCTACGAGCAGGGCCGCCTCGGCCGCTCGGACCCGACCACGGCCCACGGGTGGTACCTGCGCGCCGCCGAGGCCGGCAGCGTCGATGGGCAGGTGGCCGTGGCGACCGCGCACTACCTCGGCCGCGGTGCGGCCAAGGACATGGTGCAGGCCGCGCACTGGTACCGCGAGGCGGCCAAGGGCGGCGACATCGGCGCGCAGTACCTTCTGGCATCGATGTACGAGGCGGGCGACGGCGTCGCGCGCGACCTGCGGCTGGCGCGCTACTGGTACGACGTGGCGGCGAAGAACGGCGACGAGGCGGCACCCGACAAGCTGCGCGAGATCGACGCGCGCCTGCGCGATGCGCCCGGCTGACGCAGCGAACGACGGACGGGCACTGACGGCGGGGTCCTGCCGCCGCAACCGCCCCCCCTGCGGCAGCGTGGTCAGGCGGGGTTCGACAGCGGCCAGCGGGATGGGGCGCTCAGCGGCGGGCTGCGGCCAGGTGGTGGGCGACCAGGCGGTGCAGCGTGGCGCACTCGAGATCGGGCGCGAAGAGCGGTGCGCGCTGCGCCACCTGGCGCTGCAGGTGCACCAGCCAGGCGGGATCGTCGCGCGCACGCGCCAGCAGGGTCGCGAGCGCGGCGTCGTCGCCGACGTCGAAGCAGCCGGCGTAGTCGTGCCCGAGCAGCCCCAGGTTGCCGTCGATGCGCGACGCGAGTACCGGGGTGCCGCTGCGCACCGCCTCGATGACGACGTGGGCGCCGCCCTCCAGGCGGCTCGGGTGCACCAGCAGGTGCGCGGCCTGGATGCGCCGGCGTGCCTCGGCGTGGGTCCGTCCGCCGAGCCAGCGGTAGGTCGGCTGCGCCGCGGCCAGGGCCTCGGCGCGGGCGCCGAGCGCCGGGTCGAGCGCGGCGCCGACGTGGTCGAAGCGCAGGTCGGCCCGGCCGCGCAGTCGCCGGGCGGCGCGCAGGTAGGTCAGCGGGTCCTTCTCGCCGCGCAGGTGACCCACCGCCAGCGCACGCAGGTGGCGCGCCGTCTTGGTCAGCGTTCGTCGCGTCGTGCTGGACTGCAGCACCACGTGGCACTTCGACCGCAGCGCCGCCGGCAGCCGGTCGGCGCCGAGTTGATTCAGCACGACCAGCGCGTCGGCCAGCGCCAGCGAGCGCTGCGCGCTCGGGTCGGTGTGGATGTCGCGGTAGAGGTCGGTACCGGTGAGCACCAGCAGCAGCGGGCGCGCGGGGTAGGCCGCGCGCCAGGCCGCCACCGCGTCCGCCGAGCGGCGGGCGTGCAAGGCAATCATCATCGCCTCGTCGCCGGCGCTCCACCGTGCCGCCAGCCGGACCGGGTAAGCTGGCCGCAGGAAGCCTGCCCAGCGCTGGGCGGTCTGCCAGTTGCCGTTGTTGGCCTCGGCCAGCGCCGGCGTCACGATGACGATGGATGCACGATGCATGACGCGAGCCTAACGTCGCCGGGTGAAAGCGCGCGGCGCGGCGGCGCTGGCGCGCTGGCGGCGGCACTGCAAGACAGCCGCCGCGACACGCTGGCGACCTTCGACGCCATCCGGCGGCAGCTGCCGGCGCTGTCGGTGCCGACGGAACGCGCGGGCCTGAACCCGCCGCTGTGGGAACTCGGCCACATCGGCTGGTTCCAGGAGTTCTGGCTGGCGCGCAACCCGGCGCGCGCGGCGGGCGCCGCGGCCGACCCGGCGCTGCCGCGTGGTCGGCCCTTGCGCGCCGATGCTGACCGGCTGTACGACTCCAGCGCCGTGCCGCACGCCACGCGCTGGCACCTGCCCTTGCCGGACGCCGACGCCACCCGGCATGACCTGGCGCAGCAGCTGGACACGAGCCTGGCGCTGCTGCGCGAACTCGGCGATGGCAGCGCGGCGAGCGACGACGCGCTGTACTTCTTTCGCCTGGCGCTGTTGCACGAGGACATGCACCACGAGGCGTGGTTGTACATGGCGCAAGCGCTCGACCTCGTGATCGACGACCCCCGCTGGCAGCCGCGCGCGCTGCCGGCGCCGCCGCCGGCCATCGTGCTGCCGCCAGCCACCTGGACCCTCGGCCGCCGGGGCCCCGGTTTCGCGTTCGACAACGAGCGGCCGGCGCATGACGTGTCGCTTCCCGGCACCGAGATCGACGCGCAAGTGGTCCGCTGGGCCGAGTTCCTGCCCTTCGTCGACGCCGGAGGCTATGCCGATGACGCGCTCTGGAGCGTGGCCGGACGGCAATGGCGCGCCACGCTGGGCGCGGGAGGCACGAAACAGGCGCCGCGCTACCTGCAGCGCGAGGCCGCGGGCTGGCAGCAACGGCGTGGCGGGCGCTGGCAAGCGCTGGACCTGGCGCTGCCCGCCTGCCACCTGAGCTGCCACGAAGCCGAGGCCTGGTGCCGCTGGGCCGGTCGGCGGCTGCCGACCGAGGCCGAATGGGAACAGGCGGCGGTAAGCCGGCCGGACGCCTTTCGCTGGGGCGACGTGTGGGAATGGACCGCCAGCCCGTTCGTGCCGTTCCCGGGTTTCGAGCCGCACCCGTACCGCGACTATTCGGCGCCGTGGTTCGACGGTCGGCCGGTGTTGAGGGGGGCCTCGCAGCTCACGCAGCCGCGCCTGCGCGACGCGCGTTACCGGAATTTCTTTCCACCGGACCGCAACGACGTGCCGGCCGGTTTCCGGACCTGTGCGGCGCGCGGGGCCTCGGCCTGAGCCGGACACGCGGCGGCGGCAGGCAGGCTAGAGTGCGCCCCTCCTGTTCCTCGATCCGACCTGCCATGGCCACACCGACCCGTTCCTCCACCCTGCGGCGGCTGCTGGCCATCGGCGCCGTCGCGACCCTGTCGTGGGCGCCGTTCGCGACGGCGCAGTCGGTGCTGCGCGTCACGGCCATCCCCGACGAGTCGCCGACCGAACTGGCGCGCAAGGCCGCGCCGCTGGTCAAGTACCTGGAGGCGCAACTCGGCATGCCGGTGCAGTTCACGCCGGTCACCGACTACGCGGCCGCGGTCGAGGCGATGGTCTCGAAGAAGGTCGACCTCGCGTGGTTCGGCGGCTTCACCTTCGTGCAGGCGAACGTGCGCTCGGGCGGCAAGATGATTCCGCTCGTGCAGCGCGAAGAGGACGCGAAGTTCCGCTCGGTCTTCATCACGACCGACCCGTCGATCCAGTCGCTCGCCGACCTGAAGGGCAAGGACGTCAGCTTCGGCTCGCAGAGCAGCACCTCGGGGCATCTGATGCCGCGCAGCGCGCTGCTGCAGGCGGGAGTCGACCCCGACAAGGCGTTCCGCCGTGTGGCCTACAGCGGCGCGCACGATGCGACGATCGCCGCTGTCGCCGCCGGCAAGGTGCAGGCCGGGGCGCTGAACATCTCGGTGTGGGAGAAGTTCGTCGCCGACGGGCGCGTCGACCCGGCCAAGGTGCGGGTGTTCTACACGACTGCGCCGTACCACGACTACAACTGGACCGTGCACGCGGACATGCCGGCCGCGCAGCGCGAGAAGCTCGCCAAGGCCTTCCTCGCGCTGAGCCGGGACACCGCCCCGGGCAAGGAAATCCTCGAGTTGCAGCGTGCGACACGCTTCGTGCCGTCGGCGCCCGAGAACTACAAGGGCATCGAAGCCGCCGCGCGCAGCGCCGGGCTGCTGTGACGCGGGGCCGGCGCGGGCGCGCGCACGGGCGCCGATGAGCCTGCAGTTGCGCGCGCTGTCGGCGCGCCATCCGGCGGCACGCCCAGGTGCCTTGCCCGCGCTGCAACCGCTCGACCTGGACGTCGCCGACGGCGAGCAGGTGGCGGTGATCGGTGCCTCGGGCGCCGGCAAGACGAGTCTGCTGCAGGTGCTGGCACTGGCGATGCCGCCGGCGTCGGGCAGCCTGCTGATGCACGGACAGGCGCCCTGGGCGGCGTCGCGGCGCGCGCTGCAACGGCTGCGAGGCGGGCTGTTCCTGGCGCCGCAGGTGCCGCCGCTGCCACCGCGTCAGCGCGTGGTGACTGCGGTGCTCGCCGGCCGGCTGCCGGCGATGGGCCTGCTGCAGAGCGTGCGCTCGCTGTTCTATCCGGTCGACATCCCGGCCGCGCACGACGCGCTCGACCGCTTCGACCTCGCGGACAAGCTGTTCGAGCGCGTCGACCGGCTGTCCGGCGGCGAGCGCCAGCGGGTCGGGCTGGCGCGCGCGCTGCTGGCGCCGGCGAATTTGTGGCTGGTCGACGAGCCGCTGTCGGCGCTGGATCCGACCCGCGCGCGCCAGGCGCTCGAGGCGCTGGTGCAACTCGCGCGTGAACGTGGCGTCACGCTCGTCGCCACACTGCACCAGGTGGACATGGCGCTGGCGCACTTCCCGCGCATCGTCGGCCTGCGCGAGGGTCAGCTGGTGTTCGACCTGCCGACCGCCGAGGTCACGCCTGAGCGCCTTCACCACCTCTACGCGCAGCACGAAGACGAACTCGCTGGCGGTGCCGCCTGGCGCCCGCCCGCGCTCGACGAAACGCCGCGCGGGCCGGCGCCGGTGGCGATGCACTGCCGCTGAGGGGCGATCGTGGAGCGCCCTTCCCCTGCGCTGCGCATCGCCGCGTCGGCGCGCGACCCGGCGTGGGTCGGCCGCGTGTTCTGGTCTGGCGCCGCGCTGGTCCTGCTGTGGCCGCTGGCGGTGGCGACCGAGTTCGCGCCCGGGCGGCTGTTCGACGCCGCGAGCCGCGAGGCCAGCCTGGCGTTCCTGCGCGGTTTCTGGCCGCCGGCTTACACGCCCGACTTCCTGGCCCTGATCGCACGCGAGACCTGGCGCACGGTGGCGATCGCGACCGCCGGCCTGACACTGGCGCTGATCCTCGCGATCCCGGCGACCATCGTCTCCTCACGCATGTTGTCGATCTCG
>JBDTUO010000177.1:0-6320 GCA_040007675.1 Rubrivivax sp. | reverse complement strand
CGTTGTTGCGCACCAGGCTGTCGGCCAGCAGCACGAGCGGGCGGCCGAACAGCACCAGCGCCGACATGCCCAGCAGCATCGGCAGTGCCTGCTCCACTGCCGCGGCGCGGTCGGCGTCGGCCATCAGGCGCACCAGGCGGCCGATGAACAGCGGGATCACGGTGTCGATCAGCGCCACCGCAAGCCCGGTGACGAACAGCGCGACGTACAAGCCCTTGGTCTGGCGCACGAAGTGCCAGTAGAAGGCGCCCAGGCCGGTCGGCGGGGCGTCGGACGGCACGGCCGTCGGGCGCAGTCGGTGGACGAACGAGGCGAACATGCGCAGACGCGGCCGCAGCGGGCCGCGCCGCGGCGCGGCGGCGCAGCGGCGCCGGCGCGCGGCCGGCTTGTCGTGGGAGGGCAGCGATTGTCGCGCGGCGACTGCCGCGCGGTGGCGTCAGAAGGTGAAACCCTGCGCCACGAGGGGGCCGGACAGCGGTTCGAGCAGACCGATCAGAGGCCGCAGCGGCGCATAGCGGTGTGCGACGCGCGTCGCGTAGCCGAAGAAGCGCGGCAGGTCCTGGGCGTAGTGCGCTTTGCCGTCGCGGTGTTTCAAGCGGCAGAAGATGCCGAGCACCTTCAGGTGGCGCTGCAGCCCCATCCATTCCAGCGCCCGCCAGAATTCGCCGAAGTCGCGCCCGAGGGGGTCGCCCAGCGGCACGCCGGCGCGCCGGGCCTGCTCCCAGTAGCGCGCCGCCCAGTCGATCTCGCGTTCTTCGTCCCACGACAGGAAGGCGTCACGCAGCAATGACGCGACGTCGTAGCTGACCGGGCCGCGCACGGCGTCCTGGAAGTCGAGAATGCCGGGGTTGGGGTCGGTGACCATCAGGTTGCGCGGCATCCAGTCGCGGTGCACCGCGACGGTGGGCTGCGCGAGCGCGCTGTCGATGAGCAGCCTGCAACTGCGCTCCCACACGGCGTGCTCGGCGGCGGTCCAGCGGCGCCCGAACTCGCGCTGCACGCACCATTCGGGGAACAGCGCCAGCTCCCGCGCCAGCAGCGCCTCGTCGTACGGTGGCAGCGTGCTGGCATCGACCCGCTGCTGCCACTGCACCAGCGCCGCCACCGCGTCACGCATCAGCTGATCGGCCTGGGCGGCATCGGCGCCGCGCAGCGCGTCGAGGTAGAGCCGGCTGCCGAGGTCGCTCAGCAGCAGGAAGCCACGCTCGACATCGGCTTCGAGCACCTGCGGGCCGTGCAGGCCGGCGTGCTGGATCAGGCCGGCGACGTGCACGAACGGCCGCACATCCTCGTGCGGCGGCGGCGCGTCCATCACGATGCGCGGCCCGCCGGCGCCCTGCACGCGCAGGTAGCGCCGGAAGCTGGCATCGGCGGACGCCGCGGCCAGCGTGTGCTGCTGCAGGCCGTGGCGCGGCGCGATCTGCGCGAACCAGCGGGCGAAGTCGGCGCGACGTGCGGGGTCGGCCCAGGTGACGGAATCAGGCATGGATAATGAATTCTACGAATGTCGCCCCGCCGCCCCCTGCCCAGTCGCCGCGCGCGCGGCCTCCCCCCGCACCTCGTCTGCGCGCTGCTCGTGAGCCCGGCGCTGGCGGCGGCCGCGCCGCCCGCTGCGGAGGAGTCGAAGGCGCCGATCACGGTCGAGGCCGACACGCTGCGCACGACCGTCGACCAGGAGACCGTGGCCGAAGGCGCGGTCGAGTTGCGCCAGGGTGGGCTGCGCCTGCGGGCCGACAAGCTGCGCTACCGCCAGCCGACCGACCGCGCGGTGGCCGAGGGCCACGTCGTCATCGAACGGGCGGGTGCCGTCTACCGCGGTGACGCGCTCGAAGTCACCGTGAACGACTTCAGCGGCTGGTTCATCGCGCCCGAGTTCGACTTTCCGCTGATCGGCACGCGGGGATCGGCGTCGCGCATCGATTTCGAGAGCAAGACCCGGTTTCGCGCCCAGGATGCGCGCTACACGAGCTGCCCGCGCGACGATCGCACCGAGCCCGACTGGGAGCTTCAGGCGCGGGCCGTCGCGCTCGACTTCGACGCCAACGAGGGCGTGGCCGACGGCGCCCGGCTGCGGTTCAAGGGCGTGACGATCCTGGCGCTGCCGAAGATGAGCTTCCCGGTCACCGACGCGCGCAAGTCGGGCTGGCTGCCGCCGACGCTGAGCATCGACAGCCGCAGCGGGCTGGACCTGACGGTGCCGTACTACTGGAACCTGGCGCCGGGCCGCGACGCGACGATCGCGCCGCGCGTCATCACGCGGCGCGGGTTCGCGCTCGACGCCGAGTTCCGCTACCTGGCGCCCGACGTGGCCGGCGAAACCGCCGTCATCGGCCTGCCCTACGACCGCCTGACCGGTGACGCGCGCTATTCGATCGCTTGGCGCCACCGCCAGCAGTTCGGCCCCGCGACCTCGCTCGTGGTCGACGCGCTGCGGGTGTCCGACGACGCGTGGTGGAAGGACTTCTCGCGTCCGAGCGGGCTGCTGACGCCGCGCCTGCTGCCGGCGCGCGCGCAGGTCGAGCATGCGCTCGCGTGGGGCGGTCTGGACGTGCGGGCGTATGCGCGCGTTCTGGACTGGCAGGTGCTGCAGCAGGCCGATGCGCCGATCATCGCGCCCTACACGCGCCGGCCGCAGCTCGGGTTGAGCGGTGAAGGTCCGGCCGGGCCGTTCGAGTTCGCCTTCGAGTCCGAGCTGAACCGCTTCGAGCGTCCGGCCAACGACGCCGGCGTCTTCCGCACCGACGGCTGGCGCTGGCACGCGGCCGGCTCGGTGGCGTGGCCCTGGCGTCCCCCCGGCGGCTGGGTCGTGCCGCGGCTGGCGCTGAACGTGGCCGAATACCGCACCGATGACCCGATGGACGACGGGCGGCGCAGCGCGTCGCGCGTGGTCCCGACGCTGTCGTTCGACGCCGGGCTGGAGTTCGAGCGCAACGATGTCGCGCTGTTCGGCCGCCCGCTGCACCAGACCCTCGAGCCGCGCCTGCTGTACGTGTACACCCCGTATCGGCGCCAGCAGCAGTTGCCCGACTTCGATGCCTTCGGCCGGGATTTCAACTTCACGTCGATCTACGCGACCAACGCCTTCTCCGGCGTCGACCGCGTGTCCGATGCCAACCAGCTCACGCTCGGCATCGAGAGCCGCCTGATCGACCCGGACGACGGCGCGGTGCTGCTGCGGCTGGGCGCGGTGCAGCGCCTGCTGTTCGATCAGCAGCGCGTAGCGCCTGCCCCCGATGGCAGCGTCGACGGCCCGCCGCTGGAGCAGAAGTTCTCGGACCTGCTGCTGCTCGGGTCGACCCGGCTGTGGCCGGCCTGGAACTTCGACGCCTCGCTGCAGTACAGCCCCGAGTCGCGGCGGCTGAACCGCTCGGTGCTGGGCGCGACCTGGACCCCGGCGCCGTTCCGCACGCTGAGCGCCCGCTACCGCCTGGCGCGCGGCATCAGCGAGCAGGTCGAGGTCGGCTGGCAGTGGCCGGTGTTTCGCGGCGCGCCGGCCGGCGGCGCGGCCGGCGGCGGCTGCGGGGGCACCTTGTACAGCGTCGGCCGGGTCAACTACAACCTGCAGGACAGCCGGATCACGGATTCGCTGGTCGGCGTCGAGTACGACGCCGGCTGCTGGATCGCGCGCGTGGTCGCCGAGCGGCAGTCGACCGGCCGCACCGAGGCGACGACGCGGCTGATGCTGCAGCTCGAGCTGGTGGGGTTGTCGCGCCTGGGTTCGAACCCGCTGCGCGCGTTGAAGGACAATATCCCCGGTTACCGCCTGCTGCGCGACGACGACCGCTTCGACTCGGCGGCGTCCTCCACCTTGCTGCCATGACCCTTGTTCCGATCGTTCGGCGCCCGCGCGCCGGCCTTGCGCTCGCGTTGGCCGTGGTCGGCGCGGCGGTCGTGGGGATGCCGCCCCCGGCCGCAGCCCAGGCGGCCCGCGCTGCTGCCAGCGCGAGCACTCGTGCCGGCGACCGTATCGTCGCCGTCGTCAACCAGGAGCTGGTGACGGCGGTCGAGCTGCAGCAGCGGATGGCGTTGATGCGGGCGAGCGTGCAGGCCGGTACCCGCGCGCCGCCGGAGGACCAGCTGCGCCAGCGTGCGCTCGAGAGCCTGATCGAGGAGCGCGTCGTCATCAGTCACGCGCGCGAGCAGGGTTGGCGCATCGAAGAGACGGAGATCGACCGCGCGGTGCAGAGCGTGGCGTCGCAGAACCAGATGACGATGGAACAGCTGCGCCGGCGGCTGCAGTCCGAAGGGCTGGACATGGCGCGCATGCGTGCCGATCTGCGCGACCAGCTGATGGTCGAGCGCACGCGTGAACGAGAGGTGCTCGCCCGCATCCAGGTCAGCGATGCTGAAATCGAGCGTGAGATCGCGGCCGAGACCTCACCCGCGACGGCGGCCGCCGAACTCAATATCGCGCAGATCCTGGTCGCGGTGCCCGAGGGGGCCGACGCCGCGACGGTGACCGAACGCCGCGGCCGGGCCGAGCAGGCGCTGCAGCGCGTCCGGGCCGGGGAGTCGTTCGACGCCGTCGCCAGGAGCGTGTCCGAGGACAGCAACCGCGAGCGCGGCGGCGAGATCGGGCTGCGCCCGGCGGAGCGGCTGCCGGACGCCTTCGTGGCGGCGGTGCGCGGGCTGCAGCCGGGCGAGGTGGCGCCGGAACTGCTGCGCAGCGGTGCCGGCTTTCACGTGCTGAAGCTGCTGCAGCGCCAGGGCGCTGCGGCGCCTGGGCTCACCGAGACGCGCGCCCGCCACATCCTGCTGCGCACCACGGCGCAGACGACCCCCGAGCAGGCCGGGCGCCGGCTGGTCGACCTGCGGCGTCAGATCGAGTCCGGCGCGCGCCGCTTCGAGGATGTCGCGCGCGAGGTGTCCGAGGACACGGCCAGTGCGGCGGCCGGGGGCGATCTCGGCTGGTTTGCGCCTGGCGTCATGGTGCCGGAGTTCGAGCAGCCGGCCAGCCAGTTGCCGATCGGTGCGCTGTCCGATCCGATCCAGACCCGCTTCGGCGTGCACCTGATCCAGGTGCTCGAGCGCCGCGCGCTCGCGCTCGATGCCCGCCAGCGGCGCGAGCAGGTGCGCAACGTGATTCGCGAGCGCAAGTTCCAGCAGGCCTACGAGGACTGGGTCGCCGAGATGCGCGGCCAGGCCTACGTCGAGCTGCGCGACACCGGCTCGCCGTGAAGCCGCCGCGGGCGCCGGGCACCGGCCGCTCCGCTCGCCCGTCATCCCATCCCGGCGGCGCCGGCCGCAGCGGCACGGCGCATGTCGCGCGCAAACGCTTCGGCCAGCACTTCCTGACCGATCCTGCGGTGCTGGCCGCGATCGTCGACGCGATCGACCCGCGCCCGGGTGAGCCGCTGGTCGAGGTCGGCCCCGGACTCGGGGCGCTGACGCAGCCGCTGCTCGAACGCGCCGGGGCGCTGACGGTGATCGAGCTCGACCGCGACCTGGCGGCGCGGCTGCGCCGCCGTGCGGGACTGGAGGTCATCGAGGCCGATGTGCTGAGGGTCGATTTCGGCGCGCTGGCCGACGCTGCCGCGGCGCCGCTGCGCATCGTCGGCAACCTGCCGTACAACATCTCGTCGCCGATCCTGTTTCATCTGCTTGGCTGGGCCGACCGGGTGCAGGATCAGTACTTCATGCTGCAGAAGGAGGTCGTGCAGCGCATGGTCGGCGCGCCAGGCAGCAAGGCCTACGGGCGGCTGTCGGTCATGCTGCAGTGGCGCTACCACGTGGAGTCGGTGCTCGACGTGCCGCCGCAGGCCTTCGAGCCGCCGCCGCGCGTCGATTCCTCGGTCGTGCGCATGATCCCCTGGCCGGCGCCGCCGGCGATCGACGCGCAGACCCTGTCGACGCTGGTGCAGGTGGCGTTCTCGCAGCGGCGCAAGCTGCTGCGTCACACGCTGGGCGCCTGGCTTTCCGATCGCGGCGCCGCCGGGGTCGGATTCGACCTGCAACGCCGCGCCGAGGAGGTGGCGGTGGCCGAGTACGTCGCGTTGGCGCAGGCGCTGGCCTCGACGCCGGTGCGGCCGCCGGACGGAGGCTGAAAACGCGACAGGGTCCCCTGCGGGACCCCGTCGCCGATCAGCGACCGCGGTTCAGGCCGCGTTGAGCCACATCGCGGTATCGAACGCGCTGCTCATCATCGGCATGTTCATGCCGAAGTTCGGGTTGATCCCGTTCTTCGGTACCGCCACGCGCGGCGCCGGCTTGCTGGTGGTGTTCTGGGCCACTTCCGTCGCCCGCTCCCATGACCCTGTTTCTTGGGAGCGGGCTACTGAAAAGAATAGAAACACCTGAACGGTATTCGTCGTTCCCCCCAG
>JBDTUO010000176.1:0-6335 GCA_040007675.1 Rubrivivax sp. | reverse complement strand
TCCACGGCACGACCAGCCGCAGCGGCGCGCCGTTCTGGTTCGGCAGCACCTCGCCGTAGAGGCCGAACGCGAGCATCGCCAGCGGGTGCATCGCCTCGTCGATGCGCAGCGCCTCGACGTAAGGCCAGTCGAGCACCGAAGAGCTCAAGCCCGTCATCTGCGCCGGGTCCGCCAGCGTCACGAACTGCACGTACTTCGCATTGCCGGTCGGCTCTACGCGCTTGATGAGCTCGGCGAGCGAGAAGCCGACCCACGGGATGACCATCGACCAGCCCTCGACGCAGCGCAGCCGATAGACGCGATCCTCCATCGGCGCGAGCTTCATCAGCGCGTCCAGGTCCCAGACGCCGGGCTTGGCGACGGCTCCTTCCACCGCCACCTTCCAGGGCCGTGTCTTCATCCGGCCGGCGTTGGCGGCGGGGTCCGACTTCTCGGTGCCGAACTCGTAGAAGTTGTTGTAGCCGGTGACGTGCGAGTAGGTGGTCGGCGCGTCCATCGTGATGGCGCCGGCGACGCCGCTGCGCACGCCGGGCAGCGCGGCCAGCTTGTTCGGGCGCGTGGCCTGTGCACGCGCATCGCGGGCGCCCCAGCCAGCGAGCGCGGCACCGGCAGCGCCGGCGGCAAGCGTGCGCAGCCAGTCTCGCCGCCCGTGGTAGACCGCGCGCGGCGTGATCTCCGAGGCCAGCGGGTGGGCGTAGGCGCGGTCTTTCAACAGGTGCATGACGGGGCTCTCCGGACAAATCGGTGTCGCTCGACGGTCACCGACCTTACAGCCAGGTTCCCGACCCTTCACGGTCCGGGGCGGCGCCGGACGCGTGCAGGAGGGCGATGACCGTCCGGAAGTGCGAGGGGCCGGTCAGTGACCGGCCCCTGCGGTGCGAGCGAGCCGCGGCCGCGGCCGGCGCGCGCCGTCAGCGCAGCCCGGCGACGTAGTCGGAGACGGCCTTGATCTCGGCGTCGTTCATCTTGGCCGCGACGCCGGTCATCGGCGCGCTGTTGCCGCGTGCTCCGGACCGGAAGGCGAGCAGCTGGGCCTCGGTGTAGTCGGCGTGCTGGCCCGACAGGCGCGGGTACTGCACCGGGATACCGGCGCCGCTTGGGCCGTGGCAGCCGGCGCAGGCGGGCACCTGGCGGTCGGGCAGGCCGCCGCGCCAGATCTGCTGGCCGAGCAGCACGCTGTCCTTGTGCTTCGCGAATCCGGGCTTGGCCTGCTTGCTGCCGTAGAAGGCGCTGACGTTGACGACGTCGGCGTCTGACAGCGTCGCGGCCATGCCCTGCATGATGGCGTTCTTGCGCGTGCCGGCCTTGAACTCGTGCAGCTGCTTGGCGAGGTAGTGCGGGAACTGCCCCTGCAGGATGGGGTTGGCCGGCGCGCCCCGTGAGCCGTCGGCCGTGTGGCAGGCCATGCAGGTGGCGGCGGACGCCTGACCCTTCGCGAGGTCAGGCTGGGCCGCCGCCGCAGGCGACTCGGCAGCCAGCGCCGGCATGGCCAGGGCCGCGGCAGACAGGAAAGGGAACAGGATGCGGGCGGGCGACTTCATGCGGCGTTGGCCTCGAACAGGACGGGCCCGGTGCGGTGTGCCGGATGCGGCATCGGTTCGCGGCGGGCCCGGCGCGCGGGTTTTCGATGTTCAAAGCCGCTGATTTTACAATGTCCCATGACGTCACCCCCCCGCGCGGCAGCCGCACCGCATGTGACCCGCCCAGCCGGCCCCGCTCCGCAGGCCCGTGCCGCGTTGGCGTGGACCCACGGCGCGCGCTTCCTCACGACCGCCACCCGCATGGACCAGCTGCCGCCGAGCGAGCTGCCCGAGATCGCTTTCGTCGGCCGCAGCAACGCCGGCAAGTCGACCGCGATCAACATGCTCGCGCAGCGCCGCCGGCTCGCCTTCGCGTCGCGCACACCGGGTCGCACGCAGAACATCAACCTGTTCGAGCTCGGCCCGGTGGAGGCCGCCGATGCGCTGTTCGCCGACCTGCCTGGCTATGGTTATGCGGCCGTCGAGCGCAGCGCCAAGCTGCGCTGGCAGGAAGTGATGGCGCAGTACCTGCAGTACCGGCGCAGCCTGTCGGGCGTGGTGCTGATGGTCGACTCGCGCCTCGGTTTCACCGACCTCGACGAGCGGCTGCTGGCATTGATCTCGCCACGCGTGCGCGGCGGCGAGGTGCGGCTGCTGGTACTGTTGACCAAGGCCGACAAGCTGAACCGGCGCGAGGCGCAAGCGGCCTTGCGCACCGCGCAGGGCGTGCTCGGCACGCTGGCCGAGGCACCGGCCGACGTCGGTGTCGCGCTGTTCTCTGCGCTCGCGCGCACCGGCGTCGACGACGCCGCGATGCACCTGCATGCGTGGGTGCGGTCGGCGGCCGACGCGGCTGACGCGGCTGACCCGGCTCAACCAGACGTCGCGCCGCCGGGACCGCTGGCATGACCGTGCGCTGCTTCGACGCCGTGCTGCCGCACGGCATCACGCTGTCCTGCCGCGGCGCCGGTGACGCCGGCCCGCGTGTGCTGCTGCTGCACGGTTTCCCCGAAGCGGCGTTCGTGTGGGACGACGTGATGCGGGCGCTGGCCGACCGCACACGCTGCACGGCGCCCAACCTGCGCGGCTACGAACGCTCGTCGGCCCCGGCGGAGGTCGAGGCCTACCGCCCGCAGCGTTTGATCGCCGACGTCGTGGCGCTCATCGAAGCGACCGGCGGGCCGCTGGACCTGCTGGTCGCGCACGACTGGGGCGGCGCGCTCGCGTGGGGTCTCGCGGCCCAGCACCCGGATCTGCTGCGTCGCCTGCTGATCATCAACGCGCCTCACCCGGCAACGTTCCTGCGCGAGCTGCGTGACGACCCCGACCAGCAAGCGGCCAGCGCGTACATGAACTTTCTCGTGCGGCCGGATGCCGAGGCCTTGCTCGAGGAGCGCGGGTTCGCGCGCCTGTGGCCTTTCCTCGACAGCCCGTGGCGGCGGCTCGACGACGCGGGGCGGGCGCGCTACGAGGCGGTGTGGCGGTGTGGCCTGCGCGGCCCGCTGAACTACTACCGCGCGTCGCCGCTGCGACCGCCGCGCGAAGGTGACGACGCCGTGCGGCGCATCGAGCTGCAACCGGAGAGCGTGACGGTTCGGGTGCCGACCACCGTGCTGTGGGCCGACGACGACGTCGCGCTGCGTCCGGGCCTGTTGCGCGGGCTCGAGCAGTGGGTGCCCGACCTGCGGGTGCAACGGGTCGCGCAGGCGAGCCACTGGATCGTGCACGAGCAGCCGTCGACGGTGGTCGCCGCGATCGACGCCGCACTCGCGCGCTGATCAGCGCGCGTCGGCCTCAGTGCCGCGCGCCGGCGTCGCGCATCAGGCGGGTCGCCGCAGCACGCACCAGCGAGCGCACCGGCAGCGGCCCGAGCAGCCCGACCGCACGCAGCCGATCGAGTGCGCGCCGGCGCACCGCCAGCGTCGACGGGCCCTGGTCGCGCCCGAACAGCCAGGCATCTCCGCGCGGGCTCTGCCACAGCAGCTGGGCACTGATCCAGCGCCCCCGACAGAACAGGTGCACCCAGTCGCCCGGCGAGCAGCGATCGACGAAGGCCTGCGCGATCGGGCCGTCGCCGGGCGCCGCTTGTGCCGCGAGGGCGTCGAGCAGCGACGCCGGC
Source organism: Rubrivivax sp. (assembly GCA_040007675.1). Taxonomy (GTDB): domain Bacteria; phylum Pseudomonadota; class Gammaproteobacteria; order Burkholderiales; family Burkholderiaceae_C; genus Rubrivivax. The sequence continues at coordinate 2,696 of JBDTUO010000176.1, read as the reverse complement.
ACGGTGTCGAGCTGACCGATGTCGAGCGGCCCGAGACCGGTCGGCACCGCGAGTTCGGTCTCGTGCAGCTGCTCTTCCATCATGTGGAGTGCGGCGATGTCGTCGGCCGCCTCGTGCACGCGGTGTTCGAGCTGGCGCAGGTCGTCGTCGGCGAGGGCACCGAGTGCGGCCCGGAACGTCGCCGCGTCCGGCCGCGGCTGGCGCGTGATGGCATCGATCAGGCGGTCGAGGTGGCACAGCAGCGCAGCGCGCCCGGGGCTGCCCGCGGCGTGCATGCCCACCCGGTGCGCCGCCTCGTCCATGAAACGCCACAGCGGGTGCGCCTCGTCCTCGAGCGCCAGCTCCTCGCGCAGCACGACGCGAAGCGCGGCCGGCTGCAGGCGGGCGAGCGCCTCGCGCAGCTCGCGCGCGAGAAGGGGGTCGGCCAGCAGGCAGTCGAACAACTCGCCGAGCAACTCGGCCACGGCGTGTGCCGCGCCAGCGGCAGACCGGTCAAGACCTGCCGGCGGCGGCGCGTCGTCGCCGCGTGCCGCCTGACCGCGGTGGTTCGCGCCCGGTGGCAGGCTGAGGCTGGCGCCTGCGCCGATTCGCGGGCGGTGCGGCGCCGGTAGGACGCCGCTGGCTTCCAGCCGCGAGCGGCTCGACGCGTACACCTGGCGCAGCACCTGCGCGAGCGGCCGTGCGGCGTGGCGCAGCAGCAATAACTGGTGGCCGCGCGCGAGCGGCAACACCTGGGCGCCTTGCCAGAGCGCCCGCGCGTAGACCTCGGGCCGAAACGGATTGTGGTCGCGTGAAAGGTCCCTGTCGCCGACGAGTGCGTCGGCACAAGTGTCGAGTTCACGCAGCTCGTGCTCGGCAAACGAGCGAACGGTCTCGATCAGGCGTGAGATCTCGACGTCCGCGGCCACCTCCTGCTCGTCGAGCAGCGCAATTGCGAGGCGTGATGCGACCGCCGCCGAAGCGCCGCCCGCCGGATCGCGAACCTGTTCGCGCACCGAGGCCGCGAAGCGCTCGACCATGCGCCCACGCTGCGCGGGCACGGCCTGCAGCAAGGCCTCGGCCGCGCTGCGTTCGTGGCCAGGCAGCGCGTGCAAGGCCGCATGCAGCGCCGCCCACGTGGTGTCGAGTACCTGATCGGCCACCAGCGGCACGCGCAGCAGTTCGTCCTCGATGAACTGCTGGCGGGCGGCGGTAGTGGCAGACGCGTCGGTGGCCATGGGCGGTGGGCGCAAGGCGGGGTTCGCCGAGCAGGGAGAAGAGCGTCGATTATCGGCCGCGGCCGCGCCGCGCAGGCCAACGAAAAGGGCCTGCGCCGTCGCCGGCGCAGGCCCTTGGAGAGACTCAGCGGAGGCTCGGACTTACATGTCCATGCCCATGCCGCCCATGCCACCCATGCCGCCCATGCCACCCGGCATGCCGCCGCCGGCCGACTCGTCCTTCGGCGATTCAGCGACCATGGCTTCGGTCGTGATCATCAGGCTGGCCACCGATGCAGCGTTTTGCAGCGCGGTGCGCGTGACCTTGGTCGGGTCCAGAATGCCCATCTCAATCATGTCACCGTACTCGCCGGTGGCGGCGTTGTAGCCAAAGTTGCCCTTGCCTTCGAGCACCTTGTTGATGACAACACTGGCTTCGTCACCGGCGTTGTAGACAATCTCGCGCAGCGGTTGCTCGACAGCGCGCATCACGATCTTGATGCCGGCATCCTGGTCGTGGTTGTCGCCCTTGAGCTTGTTGCCGATGGCTTGACGCGCACGCAGGTAGGCGACGCCGCCGCCAGCGACGATGCCTTCTTCGACGGCCGCACGCGTGGCGTGCAGTGCGTCCTCGACACGGGCCTTCTTTTCCTTCATCTCGACTTCGGTGGCGGCACCGACCTTGATGACGGCCACGCCGCCAGCCAGCTTGGCCACGCGTTCCTGGAGCTTCTCGCGGTCGTAGTCGCTGGTGGCTTCCTCGATCTGGACGCGGACCTGCTTGACGCGGGCCTCGATGTCGGCGGCGGCACCGCCACCGTCGATGATCGTGGTGTTCTCCTTGCCCACCTCGATGCGCGCTGCCTGGCCCATCTCGGCCAGCGTGGCCTTCTCGAGCGTCAGGCCGACTTCTTCGGCGATCACCTTGCCGCCGGTCAGGACAGCGATGTCTTCCAGCATGGCCTTGCGGCGGTCACCGAAGCCGGGCGCCTTGACGGCGACGACCTTCAGGATGCCGCGGATGGTGTTGACGACCAGCGTCGCGAGCGCCTCGCCTTCGACTTCCTCGGCGACGATCAGCAGCGGGCGGCCGGCCTTGGCCACCTGCTCGAGCACCGGCAGCAGGTCCCGGATGTTGCTGATCTTCTTGTCGAACAGCAGCACGAACGGGTTCTCGAGGATCGCGCTCTGCTTCTCGGGGTTGTTGATGAAGTACGGCGACAGGTAACCGCGGTCGAACTGCATGCCCTCGACGACGTCGAGTTCGTTGTCGAGTGACTTGCCGTCCTCGACGGTGATCACGCCTTCCTTGCCGACCTTGTCCATCGCGTCGGCGATGATCTTGCCGATCGATTCGTCGGAGTTGGCGGAGATCGAGCCGACCTGGCCGATTTCCTTGCTGGTGGTGGTCGGCTTCGAGGCCTTCTTGAGCTCCTCGGTCAGGGCCAGCACGGCCTTGTCGATGCCGCGCTTGAGGTCCATCGGGTTCATGCCGGCGGC
>JBDTUO010000175.1:0-6399 GCA_040007675.1 Rubrivivax sp. | reverse complement strand
GCCGGCGTCATCGCGCCGGGCTACGTCACGCCGTGGGCCGCGCCCGGCATGCCGGCCAAGGTGCTGCGCCACCTGTTCAGCCGCCACGCGCCCGTGCGGCTCGGCAGCCTCGGCGGTGTGCTGCGCGAAGCGCCGTGGCTGTGGCGCTGGTGGCGCGCCTGCCAACCCGGAGTGCATGCCGCCAACCGCACCCGCATGCACCGCCTCGCGCGCTACAGCCGCCACCAGCTCGACGGCCTGACGGCGCGCCTGCGGCTGGACTACGAACGCTCGAGCGGCTACCTGGTCCTGCTGCGCGGCGACGCCGACCTCGCGCTCGCGCGTCCGGGCATCAAGCAGCTGAGTGAGCTGGGCGTGCCGTTCGCGCTGCTCGATGCCGATCGCGCGCGCCAGATCGAGCCCGGCCTCAGTGACGAGACCGCGCTGCGCGCGGCGATCCACCTGGCGCAGGACGGGGTCGGCAACTGCCGCCAGTTCGCGCACCTGCTGCGGCAGGAAGCGCAGCAGCTCGGCGCGCAGTTCCGGTTCGACGACGCGGTGCGAGCGCTGCGCCCCGGCACGACGGTCGAGATCGACGCCGACCGCGGCGCGCTGACGGTGGACGCGGTGGTCGTCTGCGCAGGACCCCAGGCCGGCGCATTGCTGCGTCCGATCGGCCTCAAGCTGCCGCTGGCGCGGGTGTGGGGCTACTCGCTCACCGCGCCGCTGCGCCACGTCGACGGTCACGGCATGCTGGGCCCGCGCAGCGCGTTGATGGACGAGCGCTTCAAGGTCGCGATCTCGCGCCTGGGCCAGCGCGTGCGCGTGGCCGGCAGCGCCGAGATCGGTGGTCGCTCCGGGCACTTCGACCCGAAGGCGTTGGCGACGCTGTACCGGGTGCTGCACGACTGGTTTCCGGGCGCCACCCAGATCGCCAACGCGCAGCGCTGGAAAGGCGCGCGGCCGATGCTGCCCGACGGCCCGCCGGTGCTGGGCGCGAGCGGACGCCCCGGCATCTGGCTCAACCTCGGCCACGGCTCCAGCGGCTGGGCCCTCGCTGCCGGTTCGGCACGCGTGCTGGCCGATCAGCTGGCGGGCCGCGCGCCGGCGATCGACACCGAAGGGCTCGGCATCGACCGCCTGGAGCGCCGGCGGTGACGCAAGACGCGCCACGCCGCGGACCGCTCCCGTCCCCGCCGTGGCCGGTGTTGCCGGCGCGCCGGCGCTGGCCCTTGCAGGTGACCGCGGCGACGCGCCGGATCGAGATCGACGCGGCGCGGGCGCTGCCGCCGCACACGCTGATGGCGCGCGCCGGGCGGTCCGCTGCGCGCCTGCTGCAAGCCCTGGCGCCGCACGCGGCCGGCACGCTGGCCCTCGCCGGGCCCGGCAACAACGGCGGCGATGCGACCGTCGCTGCCACCGTGCTGCACCGGCCCGATCGGCCGTCGCGCATCGTACTGCTCGCCGACGCCGCACGGCTGCCGCCCGACGCCGCGTGGGCGCTGGCACAGGCGCAGGCTGCCGGGGTGCGGGTCAGCGGCGCGCTGGACACCGTGCAGCACGGCGAAGCGGTGCTCGACGGGCTGCTCGGGCTGGGCGCAGCGCGCGCGCCAGCGGGCACCCTTGCCGATGCGATCACGCACCTGAACCGCTCCGACGCCATCGTGCTGGCGATTGATGTGCCGTCCGGCCTGGACCCGGATCGCGGCGCGGTGCTGGGCATCGAGGCGCTGCGGGCGACCCACACGCTGGCGCTTCTGACGCTGAAGCCGGGCCTGTTCACGGCGGCCGGCCGCGACCACGCGGGCCGGGTCTGGTTCGATCCCTTGGGCGTCGACTTCGAGGACCGGCCGGGGCCGTGCGCGCTGATCGGCCCGCAGGACGCGCGCCTCGGCCGCCTGGGCGCGCCGCATGCCGCGCACAAGGGGCGTTTCGGCGACGTCGTCGTGATCGGGGGCGCGCGCGGCATGGACGGCGCCGTGCGGCTCGCGGCACGCGCCGCGCTGGTTGCCGGAGCCGGGCGTGTCTACGCCACGCCACTGGACGCCGCCGCCCGCGGTGCCGACCCGGCTTGGCCGGAGGTGATGCACCGCCCATCGGACGCCTGGACGACGCCGCCGGCAGTGTCGTCGCGCACCGTCGTGGCGGGCTGTGGTGGGGGTGACTCCATCGGCGCCGCGCTGCCGCCCTTGCTCGCCCACGCCGCGCGCCTCGTGCTCGACGCCGACGCGCTGAACGCGATCGCCCGCGACCCCGCGCTGCAGCGTGCGCTCGCGGCGCGCGGCGCACGCGGGCGTCCGACGATCCTGACGCCACACCCTCTCGAGGCGGCGCGCCTGCTCGGCATCGACGCCGCGGCGGTGCAGGCCGACCGTTTCGCCGCCTGCCGGGCGCTCGTCGGCCGCTTCGGCGCGACCGTCGTGCTGAAGGGCTCCGGCACGCTGATCGGCGGCCCCGACGGCCGCCTGTGGGTGAACACGACTGGCAACGCCCGGCTCGCCAGTGCCGGAACCGGAGACGTGCTCGCCGGCTGGATCGGCGGCGTGTGGGCCCGCGTGGCGAGCGCTGCCGACGCGGACGACCCGGTCGGCGGACTCGCCGCCGAGGTCGCCATCGCGGCTGTCTTCGTGCACGGCCGCGCCGCCGATGCCGACGATGCCGACGACGCGCCGGGCCTGCCGCTGCGCGCCGGCGAGCTGATCGACGCGATGCGGCGCGTGCGGGTCTGAGCCGGGCTCAGCGCACCGGCCGCGCGCGGGTCTTGCGGGTGGCGGGGCTGGAGCGCCGTGCGCTGGTCGGGCCGGAGTCGACGGCTCCGGCGATCTTCTTTTTAGCCTTCGCGCGGGCCTTGCCGGCCCGGTCGGCCGCCTGCACTGCGGCCAGCGCATCGACCGCGCTAGCCTGCACACGCGCGCGGTCCGGGCGGCCGCCGGCAAGCAGCCGTTCGCCGTCACCTTCGCGCACGAGCCGGAAGTCGATCTTGCGCCCGTCGAGGTCGACCCGGCTGACCTGCACCCGCACGCGCGTCCCGACGCCGAAGCGCACGCCGGTGCGCTCGCCGCGCAGTTCCTGCCGCACCTCGTCGAATCGGTAGTACTCGCCGCCGAGCTCGGTGATGTGCACCAGCCCCTCCACGTACAGCGCATCGAGCGTGACGAACAAACCGAAGGCAGTGACCCCGCTGACGGTACCGCTGAACTCCTCGCCCAGGCGGTCGCGCATGTAGCGGCACTTCAACCATGCCTCGACGTCGCGGCTGGCTTCGTCGGCGCGGCGTTCGTTGGCGCTGCAGTGGGCGCCGGCCAGCGCCCAGACCTCGAGTTCACGCGACGGTGCCTTGCCCGCGGGCTTGGTCCCGGCGCCCACCGCGCGCGACGGCGGACGGCCGCCGCGGCGCGGCGGCTCCGGCAGCGGCACCGTGTCGACCAGCGTCAGGTGATAACGCCTGGCGCCGAGCAAGGCCTTGATGACCCGGTGCACCAGCAGGTCCGGGTAGCGCCGGATCGGACTCGTGAAGTGCGTGTACGCCGGGTAGGCCAGACCGAAGTGGCCGCTGTTGTCCGGCGTGTAGATCGCCTGCTGCATCGAGCGCAGCAGCATCGTGTGGATCTGCAGCGCGTCCGCACGGTCCTTGGTGGATTCGGCGATCGCCGCCATCTCGCGCGGCGTCGGGTCGTCGCTGAGGTGCAGCCCGATGCCCAGGGCGCGCAGGTAGGCCTGCAGCGCGAGCTTCTTCTCCGGCGTCGGCCCCTCGTGCACGCGGTACAGCGCCGGGTGATCGCCCTGGGCCACGAAGTCGGCGGCGCAGACGTTGGCCGCCAGCATCGCCTCCTCGATCAGCCGATGCGCATCGGTGCGAGTGCGCGGCACGATTTTCTCGATGCGACCGTTGTCGTCGCAGACGATCTGCGTCTCGGTGGTCTCGAAGTCGATCGCGCCGCGCTGGCCGCGTTGCTTCAGCAGCGCGCGGAACACCTCGTGCAGGTGCAGCAGGTGCGGTAGCAGTTCGGTGCGGCGCTGCGCCTCCGGCCCGCGGGTGTTGGCGAGCACCGCGGCGACCTCGGTATAGGTCAGCCGCGCATGCGAGCAGATCAGCGCGGGATAGAACTGGTAGGCGTCGACCGTGCCGTCGCTGCCGACGATCATGTCGCAGACCATCACGAGACGCTCCTGCTCGGGGTTGAGCGAGCACAGTCCGTTGGACAGCTTCTCGGGCAGCATCGGGATCACGCGGCGCGGGAAATAGACCGAGGTCGCCCGTTCGTACGCATCGGCGTCGATCGGTTCGCCGGGCCGCACGTAGTGGCTGACGTCGGCGATCGCGACGATCAGCCGCCAGCCCTCGAAGGCGCTCTTGCCGCGCCCGCGCTTGAACGGCTCGCAGTAGACGGCGTCGTCGAAGTCGCGTGCGTCCTCGCCGTCGATCGTGACCAGCGGCACGTCGGTCAGGTCGACCCGGTGCTTGCGGTCTGCCGGACGCAGCCGCTCCGGCAGCGCCGCGGCCTGCGCCTGCGTCTCCGGCGAGAAACGATGCGGCACCTCGTACTTGCGCACCGCGATCTCGATCTCCATGCCCGGGTCGTCGATCTCGCCGAGCACCTCGGTCACGCGGCCGACCGGCTGCGAGTGAAGCGACGCGGTCTCGGTCAATTCGACCGAGACGACCTGCCCGGCCTGAGCGCTCGCGATCGCGTTCTTCGGTATCAGGATGTCCTGGCCGTAGCGCCGATCCTCCGGGGCGACGAGCCAGTGCCCGCCCTCATGCAGCAGGCGCCCGATGATCGGCGCCTTGCGCCGCTCGAGGATGTCGATCACACGTCCCTCGGGCCGCCCCTTGCGGTCGATCCGGATCACGCGCACGCGAACGCGGTCGCGGTGCATCACCGTGCGCATCTCCTGGGGCGCGAGGTAGATGGCCGTCTCGCCGTCGTCGCGTTGCACGAAGCCGTGGCCGTCGCGGTGGCCGCGCACGGTGCCGTCGATCTCGCTCAGCATCGCGACGCCGTTGGCCGCGCTTGCTGCCGGCGTGGGCCGGGTCTCTTGTCTTTTAATGGTAAAGTCCTTGGTTCCTGAAAGCCCAGGTGGCGGAATTGGTAGACGCACTAGTTTCAGGTACTAGCGCTGAGAGGCGTGGAGGTTCGAGTCCTCTCCTGGGCACCAGATCCGCATGAAGCAAAGGTCGGTCCTGCCGGCCTTTTTTGCGTTCTAGATGGCGAATTTCTTCGCCAGCGCATCGGGTCGCAACTGGTCGTATTCCTCGAAGGGTTGGTGGATCCACGGGCTGGTGGGCAGGGCCTCGACGAAGTAGTCGGGCGTGTAGCTCGACACCCCCTTGACCCACACCACCGCCGAGCGCAGTTCGCGAATCGACGGCATGCCGCGCAGCCGGTCGACCACCGCGCGCAAGGTGATGCCCGAGTCGGCCAGGTCGTCGACCAGCAGCACGCGGCCGGCGAGCTCTCCCCTGGGCATCGTGATGTATTTGGCCATGTCGAGCCGGCCCTGGATCGTGCCGGCATCCGACCGGTAGGAGCTCGTCGACATGATCGCGAGCGGCTTGTCGAACACGCGCGACAGCACGTCGCCGGGGCGCATGCCGCCGCGCGCGAGGCACAGGATCTGCTCGAACTCCCAGCCTGACGCAGCGACCTTCAGGGCCAGCCGCTCGATCAGCATGTGGTACTCGTTCCACGACACGTAGAGGTGCTGGCCGTCATCGGTGAGCATGCAGTCGTTTCCTCGTTGGGTGCGCGGGGCGACGGATCCAGATCGACAACGCGTCAGGCGCGGTACGGGTGACGCAGCAGGATCGTGTGCGCGCGGTCGGGCCCGGTCGACACCATGTCGATCGGCGCGCCGATCAGCACCTGCATGCGCTCGAGATAGCGGCGCGCGTTCGCGGGCAGCTGGTCCCACTGCGTGATCCCGGCGATGCTCTCGCGCCAGCCCGGCAGTGTCTCGTAGACCGGCTCGCAGCCCTCGATGTCGTCTGCGTCCAGAGGCAGCAGGTCAAGGGCACGGTCACCGAGCCGGTAGCCGGTGCAGACGCGGATTTCCGGCAACCCGTCGAGCACGTCGAGCTTGGTGATGCACAGGCCAGAGATGCCGTTGATCAGCATCGAGCGGCGCAGGGCTGGTGCGTCGAGCCAGCCGCAGCGGCGGGCGCGCCCGGTGACGGTGCCGCGCTCCTGACCGACGGTCGACAGGTGGTGGCCGACGCTGCCCGGCTCATGCATTGGCAATTCGGTCGGGAACGGGCCGCTGCCGACCCGCGTCGTGTAGGCCTTGGTGATGCCGAGCACGTAGTGCAGCATGCCCGGCCCGACGCCCGAGCCGGCCGCCGCGTTGCCGGCGACGCAGTTGCTCGAGGTGACGTACGGGTAGGTGCCGTGGTCGATGTCGAGCAGCGTGCCCTGCGCG
>JBDTUO010000174.1:0-6407 GCA_040007675.1 Rubrivivax sp. | reverse complement strand
TTCCTGGTCTTCCACGGCCCGGAGCGCTTCCGCCACAAACCGTTCCCGCCCGAGGACGACCACGCGCCCGCCGACGATCCCGCCCATGGTCATGGCCACGCCGCGCACGACGCGACGCCACACGAGAGCCCGTGGGTCGTCACGTTGCCGCTGGTGCTGCTGGCGATTCCGTCGGTCGTGATCGGTGCGCTGACGATCGGCCCGCTGTTGCATGGAGACTTCTTCGCCGATTCGATCGTGGTCGACGGCGCGAACCATCCGGCGATGGCCGAGCTGACGGAATCCTTCCACGGCGCCGGCGCGATGGCGCTGCACGCATTGACGACGCTTCCGTTCTGGCTCGCGCTCGCGGGGGTCGTCACCGCGTGGGTGTTCTACCTGCTGAAGCCGTCGATCCCGGCCGCCCTCGACCGTTCGCTGAAGCCGCTGCGCACGCTGCTGGAGAACAAGTACTACATGGACTGGTTCAACGAACACGTGCTCGCCGCCGGTGCGCGCGCGGTCGGTGTCGGCCTGTGGAAGGGTGGTGACGCCGGCCTGATCGACGGCGCGATCGTCAACGGCTCTGCGCGCGGCATCGGTGCACTGTCGGGCTGGGTGCGTCGCCTGCAGACCGGGCAACTGTACTGGTACGCGCTCGTGATGGTGGTCGGCGTGTTCGGCATGCTGACCTGGCGGCTGTGGCCGATGCTGACCGGCTGAACCGCGTCGCTGCACCACTGACAATTCGAATCGAGGGGCGCCGCGCCACGCGAGCGAGAGAGAACATCACATGGGCCTGCTGAGTGCATCGATCTGGTTGCCGATCGCCTGCGGCGTGCTGCTGCTGGCTTTCGGCAACGACCGGCACGCCGCCGCGGTGCGTGCGACCGCGCTGGTCGGTGCGATCGTGTCGTTCGTCGTCACGCTGCCGCTGATCGCGCACTTCGACACCTCCACGGCGGCGATGCAGTTCGTCGAGCTGGCGCCGTGGATCGAGCGCTTCAACGTGCATTACCACCTGGGCGTCGACGGCCTGTCGGTCTGGTTCGTGCTGCTGACGGCATTCATCACCGTGGTCGTCATCATCGCCGGCTGGGAAGTGATCACCGAGCGCGTCGCGCCGTACATGGGCGCCTTCCTGATCCTGTCCGGCCTGATGGTCGGCGTGTTCTCGGCGCTCGACGGCGTCCTGTTCTACGTCTTCTTCGAAGCCACGCTGATTCCGATGTATCTGATCATCGGCATCTGGGGCGGGCCGAACCGGGTCTATGCGGCGTTCAAGTTCTTCCTCTACACGCTGCTCGGCTCGCTGCTCATGCTGGTGGCGCTGGTCTATCTGTACTTCAAGTCCGGGGGCAGCTTCGATATCCTGACGTGGCACGCGCTGCCGCTGCCGATGCAGGCGCAGACGCTGCTGTTCTTCGCGTTCTTCGCGGCGTTTTCGGTCAAGGTGCCGATGTGGCCGGTGCACACCTGGCTGCCCGATGCCCACGTCGAGGCACCGACCGGCGGTTCGGTCGTGCTGGCGGCGATCATGCTGAAGCTCGGCGCCTACGGCTTCCTGCGCTTCTCGATGCCGATCGCACCCGACGCCGCGCGCGAGTACGACTGGTTCATCATCGCGCTGTCGCTGATCGCGGTGCTCTACATCGGGCTCGTCGCCCTCGTGCAGCGCGACATGAAGAAGCTGGTCGCCTATTCTTCGGTCGCGCACATGGGCTTCGTGACGCTCGGCTTCTTCATCTTCAACGGCCTGGGTGTGACCGGCGGCATCGTGCAGATGATCGCCCACGGTTTCGTCTCCGGTGCGATGTTCCTGTGCATCGGTGTGCTCTACGACCGCGTGCACAGCCGGGAGATCTCCGCCTATGGCGGCGTCGTCAACACGATGCCGAAATTCGCCGCCTTCGCGGTGCTGTTCGCGATGGCCAACGCCGGGCTGCCGGGAACCGCCGGCTTCGTCGGCGAGTGGATGGTGATACTCGGCGCCGTGCAGCATGATTTCTGGATCGGCCTGCTGGCGGCGACGACGCTGATCTCCGGCGCCGCCTACACGCTGTGGATGGTCAAGCGGGTCTATTTCGGCGCCATCGCCAACGACGACGTCGCCGCGCTGAAGGACCTGAGCCGGCGCGAGACCGCGATGCTGGCGCTGATGGCGATCGCGGTGCTCGGGATGGGCCTGTACCCGAAGCCGTTCACCGACGTCATGCAGGTCTCGGTCGACGAGCTGCTGCGTCACGTCGCGCTGAGCAAGCTCAACTGACCGCGCGACCCCATTGATGCACACCATGAACTGGCTCGTCGTCTACCCCGAGATCTGGCTGCTGCTGCTGGCCTGTGCGGTCACGCTGGTCGACCCCTTCGTGCGCGATCCGTCGCGCAGCCCCACCTTCTGGCTGTGCCAGCTCGGCGTCGGCGTGTTCACGCTGATGCACCTGCAGCTCGTGCGCGCCGGTGTGACCTCGTACGGCCTGCACAACATGGTCGTCGCCGACCCGATGGGCCACCTGCTCGCGGCTTTCGCCGGCCTGGCGACGATGGTCACGCTGGCTTATGCGCGGCCGACACTGGCGGCGCGCGACATGGCTCGCGGCGAGTTCTACACCCTCGCACTGTTCAGCCTGCTGGGCATCTCGGTGATGACGTCGGCGAACCACTTCCTCGTCGTCTACCTCGGGCTGGAACTGATGAGCCTGTCGTTGTATGCGCTCGTCGCGCTGCGCCGGGACCACCCGGTGGCCACCGAGGCGGCGATGAAGTACTTCGTGCTGGGTGCGCTGGCCAGCGGCTTCCTGCTGTACGGGCTGTCGATGCTGTACGGTGCCACCGGGTCGCTCGAGATCCCGACCGTGTTCGAGAAGATCGCGGCCGGACAGATCAACCGCGACGTGCTGGTATTCGGCGTCGTCTTCGTCGTCGCCGGACTGGCATTCAAGCTCGGTGCCGCGCCGTTCCACATGTGGGTGCCCGACGTCTACCAGGGCGCGCCGACCGCGGTCACGCTGCTGATCGGCGCGGCCCCCAAGCTGGCGGCGTTCGCGATCACGATCCGCCTGCTCGTCGAGGGGCTGCTCGGGCTGGCACCCGACTGGCAGGCGATGCTCGTCGTGCTGGCGGTGGCCTCGCTCGTGGTCGGCAACATCGCGGCGATCGCGCAGAGCAACCTCAAGCGCATGCTGGCGTATTCGACGATTGCCCAGACCGGCTTCATCCTGCTCGGCCTGGCGGCCGGGGTCGTCAGCGGCAACACGCTGTCGGCCGGCAACGCCTACAGCTCGGCGATGTTCTACATCGTCACCTATGTGCTGACGACGCTGGGCACGTTTGGTCTGATCATGTACCTGTCGCAGCAGGGCTTCGAGAGCGAGGAGATCACTGACCTCGCCGGGCTCGGGCAGCGCGCGCCGTGGCTCGCCGGCGTGATGGCGGTGTTCATGTTCTCGCTCGCCGGCCTCCCGCCGATGGTCGGTTTCTTCGCCAAGCTCGCGGTGCTGCAGGCGCTGGTGTCGACCAGCGTCACCGGCTACATCTGGCTGGCGGTGTTCGCGGTGCTGATGTCGCTGATCGGTGCCTACTACTACCTGCGGGTGGTCAAGGTGATGTATTTCGACGCCCCGCAACAGCCCGCGCTCGAGCCCCGTGGGGCGGGCGTCAGCGCGCTGCTGGCGCTCAATGGCGCCGCGGTTCTGCTGCTCGGTCCGCTGTCGGGCGGGCTGCTGGCGCTGTGCCGTGACGCGATCGTCAAGGCACTGGCGAGTTGATGTCCGACGCGCTCACCGACCCTGTCGGATCCGGGCGCGACGGCCACCTCGTCGAGCGCGAGTTGCAGTCCGAGCTCGTGCTCCAGGGCAACTTCCTGCACGTGCGACGTGACCGGGTGGTGCTTCCGGACGGCCGCCATGCCGAACGCGAATACGTGCGCCACCCCGGCGCCGTCGCGGTGCTGCCGCTGCTCGACGATGGCCGCATCCTGCTCGAGCGGCAGTACCGCTACCCGGTACAGCAGGTGCTGCTCGAGATTCCGGCCGGCAAGATCGACCCCGGCGAGCGCACCTTCGACTGTGCGGTGCGCGAGTTGCGCGAGGAGACCGGCCACGAGGCGTCGGAGTGGGCGCTGGCCGGACGGCTGCACAACGCGGCAGCGTATTCCGACGAGTTCATCGAGATCTGGTTCGCGCGCGCGCTGCGGCCCGGTCCGCAGCGCCTCGACGACGGCGAGTTCATCGAGCTGATCTCGCTGACCGAGGCCGAACTCGACGCGCTGGCGTGCAGCGGCCGCCTCACCGACGCCAAGACGCTGATCGCGCTGCTGTGGCTGCAGCGATGGCGCGCGGGGGCGTGGCCGCTCGACTGGCGCGACGTGAGCTCGCTCGTTGCATGAAGGTACTGAACCTGCGCTGCGCAAACGGCCACGGCTTCGAGGGCTGGTTCGGTTCCGACGACGAGTTCATGGAGCAGAACGGCCGCTCGGCGATCCACTGCCCGCTGTGCGCCGACCGCGTGATCACGCGCCTGCCGAGCGCGCCGCGGCTTAACCTGTCGGGTGCGCGGGAGCGGGCGCAGGAGGTGCCGACGCCGGCGCCGGCCGTGGCGGCCGATCTGCAGGCCGCGTGGCTGGCTGCAGCGCGCGAAATGCTCGCCCGTACGGAGGACGTCGGCGAGCGGTTCCCCGAGGAAGCAAGGCGTATCCACTACGGCGAGGTGAAGGCGCGCGGCATCCGCGGCCAGGCGACCGCCGACGAGCGCGCAGCGCTGAACGAGGAGGGCATCGAGGTGGTCTCGATGCCGCTGCCGGCGGCGCTGAAGGGGCCGTTGCAGTAAGCCGTCGCGGCCATCGGTGGCCGTCGACCAGCCCCCATCCTTAGACCACTCGCCCGGGGTTCAGCAGGTCCTGGGGATCGAGCGCACGTTTGAGCGAACGCATCAGCGCCAGCGCCACCGGTGACTTGCGCGCGTCCATCTCGTGGCGCTTCAGCGCACCGACTCCGTGCTCGGCGGAGAACGAGCCGCCGTGCGCCGCCACGGCGTCGTAGACGATGCGGTTGATCTCGGGTTCACGCTCGGCCAGGAAACGCTGCACGTCGGCGCCCTCCGGCGCCTGCACGTTGTAGTGCAGGTTGCCGTCGCCGAGGTGACCGAAGTTGACCAGCCGCACGCCGGGCACCGCGGCGCGCAGCGCGGCGTCGGTGGCGGCGCAGAAGGCCGCGATCGCCGACACCGGCAGCGCGATGTCGTGCTTGACGTTGAGGCCTTCGGCGGCCTGCGCCAGCGGGATCGACTCGCGCAGGTGCCACAGCGCCTGCGCCTGCGCCAGGCTGCCCGCCACGACGGCGTCGGTCGCGACCCCGCTTTCCAGCGCCGCACCGAGCACGGCCTCGAGCCGCGTGCGCGCGGCCGCCTCGCCGTCGGCGTCGGCGAGTTCGAGCAGCACGGTCCAGGCCGCGCCCGGCAGCGGCCGTGGCAGCGCCGGAAAGTGGCGTTCGACGAGCGAAAGCGCAAAGCGTCCCATGACCTCGAAGCCGGTGAGGCCGGCGTCCAGCCGCGTGCGCGCCAGGCGCAGCAGCGCGACGCACTGCGGCAGGTCGGCGCAGGCCGCGAAGGCGGTCAGCGTCGCCGCCGGTTGCGCGGCGAGCTTGAGCGTCGCCGCGGTGATGATGCCCAGCGTGCCTTCGCTGCCGATGAAGACGTCGCGCAGGTCGTAGCCGGTGTTGTCCTTGCGCAGCCCCGACAGCCCTTGCCAGACCTCGCCGGCGGCCGTCACGACCTCCAGCCCCAGGCACTGCTCGCGCGCGTTGCCGTAGCGCAGCACCTGCGTGCCGCCGGCGTTCGTCGCCAGGTTGCCGCCGATCGTGCAGCTGCCCTCGGCCGCGAGGCTGAGCGGGAACAGCAACCCCGCCTCGGCCGCGGCCTGCTGGACCGCCTGCAGCACGCAGCCGGCCTCGGCGGTCAGCGTCAGGTTGTCGGCGTCGATCGCGCGCACGCGGTTCATGCGCGTCAGGCTCAACAGGACCTGCGTGCCGCTGGCGTCCGGCACGCCGCCGCCGACGAGGCCGGTGTTGCCGCCCTGCGCGACGATCGACGTGGCATGCACGGCGCAGGCGCGCACCACCGCCGCGACCTCATCGGTGGTCCCGGGCCGCACGACGGCCAGCGCGCGCCCGCGCCACCGCTTGCGCCAGTCGAGCTCGTAGGCGGAGAGGTCACCCCCGGTGTGCAGGTGGGCAGTTCCGACCACGCCGCGCAGCGTGTCGAGCAGGACGGTGCGGTCGGGGCCCGCGCTCACACTACCGTCTTCAGGCTGCGCCCTTGGGAATTCGGCCTTGGGGCGGCCCGGCGGGCTCACCGGACTGCCTCCGGGCTGCGCCCTTCGGCATTCGCCCTTGGGGCGGCCCGGCGGGCTCATGCCGGCGTGACTGCCGCGC
>JBDTUO010000173.1:0-6410 GCA_040007675.1 Rubrivivax sp. | reverse complement strand
GCGGTCGTGCGAGCAGTCGCCCCGCGCGTCAGGCAGGTGTTCAGGCGCGCGGGCCGGCAGGCATCGGGGCCGCCGCGGGCTGAGCCCGCAGCGGCGGCGCTGCATCCAGCGCTGGCCGCAGCGCCTCCCAGGTTCGCGCCAGGCGCAGCACGCCGGCGTCATCGTGGCGCTGCCCGATGAGCTGCAGCCCGATCGGCGTGCCTTCGCGCGTGCGCCCGGCGTCGATGCTCGCTGCCGGCTGTTCGCTCATGTTGAACGGCAGCGTGTACGCGATGTGCTCGAACGGTCGCTCGGGGTCGTTCGTCGGCATCGCCCACTCGACCGGGAAGCGCGCCACCGGGCTCACCGGCGACAGCACGTAGTCGTACGGCGCGCAGGCGGCGACGGCCGCGTCCCGCAGCGCACCCATCTGGCTGTAGCCGCGGAACACG
Organism: Rubrivivax sp.; assembly: GCA_040007675.1. Classification (GTDB taxonomy): domain Bacteria; phylum Pseudomonadota; class Gammaproteobacteria; order Burkholderiales; family Burkholderiaceae_C; genus Rubrivivax. The sequence continues at coordinate 5,979 of JBDTUO010000173.1, read as the reverse complement.
TCGGCGCCGGAGAGATTGGCGCCGCCCTCGGCCCAGCGCCGGATGAAAGGCAACACCTTCGCGCGCTGCGCCGGTGACAGCGCCTGGAGATCGAGCCACGAGCGCATGCGCCAGAAGGCGTCCATGCCATCGACCATCGCGCGCGTCATGAAGGGTGCGATCGGCACCACCTTTGCGCCGGCGGCCTCGAAGCGGCGCGCCGCGTCCTCGACCACCGTGCGCGTCTCCGGCTCCAGCGCCAGGCCCCAGCCGGGGTCGAGCCACAGCCCGATGCGCAGGCCACGCGGGTCGAGCGCCGGCGCGTCCCAGTCGATCGGCTGCGCGGGCAGGCTCATCGTGTCGCGCGCGTCGGGCCGGCTGAGCACGGCCATCATGCGCGCCGCGTCGTCGACCGATCGCGTCATCGGCCCGGCCACGCGGCCCGCGTACGGCGGGTGGATCGGGATGCGGCCCAGGCTCGGCTTGAGGCCGAACACGCCGCACCAGCCGGCCGGCAGCCGCACCGAGCCACCGATGTCGGTGCCGAGGTGCAGCGGCCCGTAGCCCGCGGCCGCCGCGGCCCCCGCGCCGGCGCTGCTGCCGCCGGGGTTGATCGACTCGTCCCACGGGTTGCACGTCAGCGGGTGGAAGCTCGACAGGCCGGACGACAACATGCCCCAGTCGGGCATCGTGGTCTTCGCCAGCAGCAGCGCCCCGGCCTCGCGCAGGCGCGCGGCTGGCGGGGCGTCGGCCGGTGCCGGGCTCAGGATCGTCGCCGCGCAGCCGATCGGCATCGGGTCGCCCGCGGTCGCGATGTTTTCCTTGATCGTGCACGGCACGCCGTCGAGCGCCAGCGGATCGCCCCGCTGCCAACGTTCGGCCGACGCCTGCGCCTGCGCCCGCACGCGGGCCGGATCGAGCGCGTACAGCGCGTGCAGGCGCGGCTCCCAGCGCGCGACGTGGTCGAGCAGGTCCTCGGCGACCTCGACCGGCGTGAAGCGGGCCGCGCGATAACCGGCGAGCAGCTCGGCGACGCCCAGCGCGTGCAGTGCAGGGCGGGCGGCGCCGTGCACCGTCAAGGGCCCCAGCGCACGGCGGCGATGTCGTTGGCGAAGATCGGCGAGTTCATCCACAGGCCCTGCAGGCCCTTCTTCGCGACCATCACCTGCGCCGGGTTGAAGATCCACGCGTTGACCGCGTCGGTGGTGAGCTGGCGCTGCATCTGCTTCCAGTAGCCCGTGCGCTCGGCCGGGTTGGTGGTGCCGGCATGCGCCTTGACCAGGTCGTCGAAGGTCTTGCTGTCGTAGCCCCAGTAGTACGACTTGTTGGTGTACTGCATGTAGTCCAGCGGCTCGACGTGGTTGATGATCGTGAGGTCGAAGTTGCCCTTGAACGGACCCGACAGCCACTGCGCCCACTCGACGTTCTCGATCTTCGCGACGATACCGACCTGCGCCAGCATCGCCGCCACCACCTCGCCGCCCTTGCGCGCGTACTGCGGCGGCGGCAGCGTCAGCGTCACGTTCAGCGGCGTCGCCACCCCGGCCTCCTTCAGCAGCGCACGCGCCTTGCCGGGGTCGTACGCGTATTCGCCGGTGAGGTCGACGTAGCCGACGTCGGTCGGCGCGAAGTGGCTGCCGATCGGCTTGCCGAAGCCATCCAGCACGCCGTCGATGAAGGCCTTGCGGTCGATCGCGAACATGATCGCGCGCCGCACCCGCACGTCGTCGAAGGGCTTCTTCTTGTTGTTGATGGTCAGCTGGCCCTTGCCGGCGGTGTTGCCGATCTGGACCGTGAAGCGCGGGTCGGACTGGAACTGCTTGACGCTCTGCAGCGCGCCGAAGCGCGGCATGCCGTCGACGTCGCCCGCCAGCAGCGCGGCGACCTGCGCCGCCGGGTCGTTGATGATGCGGAACGTCACACGCTGGATGGGGGGCTTCACGCGCGCGTCCGGGCGCGCCGTCAGCGTGATCGCGCTGCCCTTCTTCCAGTCGGCCAGCACGTAGGGCCCGGTGCCGATCGGCTGCGTGCCGGCCTGGCCGGCGCTCTTCGGGTGCAGGATCACGGCCGTGTTCTCGCCCAGGCGGAACGGCATCGTCGGATCGGCGTGGTCCAGCGTCAGGATCAGCGTCAGCGGATCGACGACGGTGACGCGCGAGATGTTGTCGAACACCGCCTTCTTGGCCTTGTTCTTGCTGTCCGGCGCCTTCGCGCGCTCGACGCTGAACTTCACCGCCTCGGCGTCGAGCGGGCTGCCGTCGGAGAAGGTGATGCCCTTCTTCAGCCGGAAGGTGTAGCTGGTGCCGTCGGGCGACTCGGTCCAGTCCTGCGCCAGCAGCGGCGTCACCGAGCCGTCGACGTTGATCTTCGTCAACCCTTCGAGGATGTTGTAGTGCACCACCTCGCCGATCGCCGCCGCGGCGGCGCTGGTGGGGTCGAGCGACGGCGGCTCCAGCACCATTGCCAGCACGAGCTGGTTCTTGCGGCCCTGGGCCTGGGCCGGCGCGACGGCGACCGCGGCGAGCGCGAGCGCCGCGCCGGCGCTGACGAGGATCGTGCCCAGGGTCTTCAGGACCGGGCGGCGGGGCAGGCTCATCGGGGGTTCCTCTCGATCGGGGGGTGGCTAAGGCGCTCGGGCCGGGGACGATTCTGCACCGGGCCGGGCGGCCAGCAGGCGCCGCGTGTACGGGTGCTGCGGATGGCGGAACAGCGTGTCGGTAGCGCCGCGCTCGACCGCGCGCCCGTGCTGCAGCACGATGACCTCGTCGCACACCAGGTCCACCACCGCCAGGTCGTGGCTGATGAACAGGTAGGTGATGCCGAAGCGGTCCTGCAGGTCCTGCATCAGGTTCAGCACCTGCGCCTGTACCGAGACGTCGAGCGCGCTGACCGGCTCGTCGGCGACGATCAGCTTCGGCCGCGTGATCAGCGCGCGCGCGATCGCGATGCGCTGGCGCTGGCCGCCGCTGAACTCGTGCGGGTAGCGCGTGGCATCCCCGGGCGCGAGGCCGACCGTGCTCAGCGCCTCGGCCAGGCGGTCTGCGCGCTCGGTGCGCTCGCCGGGCGCGTCGTTCAGCAAGGCCAGCGGTTCGCCGACCGTCTGGCCGACGGTGCGGCGCGGATCGAGTGAGCCGTACGGATCCTGGAACACCATCTGGAAGCCGGCGCGCGCACGCCGCAGCGCGGCGGCACTCAGCGCATGCAGGTCCTGGCCCTCGAACAGCACCTGGCCCTGGCTCGGCAGCTCGAGCGCCATCACGAGGCGCGCGAGCGTGCTCTTGCCCGAACCCGATTCGCCGACGATGCCCAGGCTGCGGCCGGCCGCGAGCGTGAAGCTCAGGTCGGCCAGCGCGGTCAGGCGCGGCGCGGGCCCGAAGCCGCCGCCGCGCGGCAGCCGGTATTGTTTGCCGAGCTCGCGCACCTGGAGCAGCGCTGGCAGCGGGAACGGCGGCGACAGCGCGTTCACGCCTGGCCGGCCTTGATGCAGCGCGCGCCGTGCTCCGGCGTGAGCCGGTATTCGGGCGGCGGCGCCGCGCGGCACGCGGGCTCGACCAGCGGGCAGCGCGGCGCGAAGCGACAGCCCGCGGGCATGTCGTCGAGCGCCGGCACGCGCCCGGGGATGGTCGCCAGCCGGGTGCCCCGCGGCAGGCCCAGGCGCGGCCGCGCGGCGAGCAGCGCACGCGTATACGGGTGCGCCGGCCGCGCGAACACGGCGGCACTCGGGCCCCGTTCGATCACCTCGCCGGCGTACATCACGTGCAGCCGCTGCACGCGGTCGGCCATCACGCCGAGGTCATGGCTGATCAGCAGCAGCGCCATGCCGCTGTCGGCGACGAGTGCGCCCAGCAGGTCGAGCACCTCGCGCTGGATGGTGACGTCGAGCGCGGTCGTCGGCTCGTCGGCGATCAACAGGTCAGGGCCGCAGGCGAGCGCGATCGCGATCACGACGCGCTGGCGCTGACCGCCGGAGAGCTGGTGGGGGTAGGCGTCGAGCCGGCGCGTCGCCTCGGTCAGCTGCACACGTTCGAGCAGGCGCAACGCCTCCGCGCGCGCGGCCGCACCCGAGACACCGCGGTGCAGCCGCAGCGATTCGGCGATCTGGCGGCCGACGGTGTGCAGCGGGTTGAGCGCCGTCATCGGTTCCTGGAACACCATCGCGAGCCGCGCGCCGCGCAGGCGGCACCAGGCCGCGTCGTCCAGCGTCGTCAGCTCGCTGCCGTCGAAACGGATCGAGCCGCTCAGCTGCGCGCCGTCGGGCAGCAGCCCCATCACCGAGAGCGCGGTCAGGCTCTTGCCGCAGCCCGATTCGCCGATCAGGCCCAGCGTCTGGCCGCGGTCGAGGTGAAACGACAGGTCCCGCAACGCTTCGACCGGGCCGGCGCCGGTGGCGAGCGTCACGCACAGGTCCCGGACCTCGAGCAGATTCACGCCGGCACGATAGCGCAGGCGTGGGCGCGGACCGGGGGCCGCCGGGCCGGACGGTCGTCAGCCGCCCAGTCGGTGACCGCAGGCGCCGCAGAAGACGTCCTGCGCCGCCACGACGGCGCTGCACGCCGGGCAGGTGGACGCGACCGGTGCCCTGGCCGGCGGCACTGCAGGTGCGACGGGCGCCAGCGCCGCGGTCGCCGCCGCGGCCTTCGACGCGGCGCCGGCTGCCCGGCGCTGCTCCAGCGCGTGCTCGGCCTGCGCGCGTGCACGGTCGGTCGCCTCCCTGGCCTTCTGGCCGATCTCGGTCGCCTTGCGGCGCGCGTCCGCCAGCCGCGCCTGCAGGGCGTCCTCGGTAACGCTCGCGTCCAGGCCTTCGCTGACCTTCAGGTAGACGAGGTTGACGCCGAGGTGCCAGACCTGCAACACCAGCGTCAGCGCCAGCGCCCACAGCACCCCGGCACCGAAGAGGCCGGCGATCACGTAGCCGCCGTGCCCCATGCCCAGACCCGCCCCGCCGAAGACCGACGCGAACCCCTGCAGGCTGTCGATCGACACGCCGAGCATGCGCGCCGCCAGGCCGGTCGCCGGCCAGAAGCCCGCGAACAGGATGCTGAACACGACCATGGCCACGAAGCCGGACAGGATCGCGACCACGAGCAGCAGCAGCACGGTCTCGACCAGCCGGTGGCGCAGCACCGAGAGCGACTTGAAGAACGCGCCGGCGATGGTCGACCCCTCCCAGATCGCGGACAGCGCCAGCATCATCCCCATCCACAGGCCCGCGAACGTCAGGCCCGAGACCAGCACGGCGAGCGGGAATGCCACCGCGAACAGCAGCGGACCGACGCCCGGCGTCTTGCTGATGAAGAACAGCAGCGCCATCACCACGTTCACGGCGATCGCCACGAGCACCAGCGCCAGGATCAGCGCCAGCGTCTTGGGCACGCACAGCAGCCCGTAGACGATGGCGTCGACGATCGAACGCGCAGGCACGCCGCGCGCCTGGTCCATCAGCAGCACACCGGAGGCGTGGATGCCCGTGAAGCCGATGATCAGCACCAGGAGGCCCGTCAGCATCGACCCCACGACGCCCAGGCCGCCCATCGCGCCGACCAGGGCGATCAGCAGCAGCGCGGTCAGGAAACACGCCAGCATCGCTGCCGCGGCGCGGAAGTTCCGCAGCCCGCCGACGGCCTGGAACAGATCGGACAGCGCGCCCGGGGCCATCGTGTCGGCGGCGTCGCGGGTCGATGGCAAGGCGGTCATGACGCGGGTCTCCTCGGGTGGGGTCGAGCGCAGTCGTCGGCGCGGGAGGGGCGGGTGTCGGCCGCGGGCTGCGGTCAGGGTCCCTGACGCCGACGCGCTTCCTCGAGTTCGCGATAGTGCGCGCAGATCGGGTCGTTGCGGAACTCGGAGCGCAGGCACTGCCGGGCGTGGCAGAGCTGCTGCGTGATCACGTTGTGCTTGTCGGCACACCGGGCCTCCACCGTGGGCGCCTCGGCGGCTGCCGCCCGACGCCCCGCCCGCTCCGCCTCCTGCGCCGCCCTGGCGGACTGAGCGGCCTGCGTGGCC
>JBDTUO010000172.1:0-6420 GCA_040007675.1 Rubrivivax sp. | reverse complement strand
GGTGCGCATCGCCAGCGCCTTCGACCCGCAGACCATGGACCCGCACGCGCTGGCGTTGCTGTACCACTCGCGCATCGCCTACCAGGTCTACGACGCGCTGGTCTCGCGTGACGCCGCGTTCAAGCTCGAGCCGGCGCTGGCGCTGTCGTGGCAGCAGATCGAGCCCACGCGCTGGCGCTTCAAGCTGCGGCCGGGTGTCCGCTTTCACGAAGGCCAGACGCTGAGCGCCGACGACGTCGTGTTCTCGATCGAACGGGCGCTCGGCAAGACTTCGCAGCGCGCGTTCCAGCTCAAGGGCGTGACCGCCGCGAAGGCGGTCGACCCGCTGACGGTGGACCTGCTGCTCGACGCGCCCGACGCCGTGCTGCCGGAGAAGCTGCAGTACATCTCGATCATGAGCCGTGCGTGGAGCGACGAACACGGCGTGCAGCTGGCGCAGGACTACAACGGCAAGCAGGAGACCTACGCGGTGCGCCACGCGAACGGCACCGGCGCGTTCCGGCTCGCGCGCTACGAACCCGACGTGCGCACCGTGCTGGCGCGCCACGAACGCTGGTGGGGCCGCGCCGACGCGCGTTCCGGCAACGCCGACGAGGTGCAGTTCATCGTCGTCAAGAGCGACGCCACGCGGCTCGCGGCGCTGGCCTCGGGCGAGGTCGACGTCGTGCTCGACCCGCCGTTCCAGGACATCGAACGCCTGCGCGCCGAGCCGCGCCTCAAGCTCAGAAGCGTGACCGAGCTCGGCCAGCAGTACTTCACCTTCGACCAGGCGCGGCCGGAGCTGGAGTTCAGCGACGTGAAGGGCCGCAACCCGTTCAAGGACCGGCGTGTGCGCCAGGCCGTGTGGCACGCGCTGAACATCGAGCTGATCATCGACAAGGTGCTGCGCGGGCAGGCCGAGCCGGCCGCCGCCTTCCTGTCGCCACTGGTCGACGGCGCCGACCCGGCGCTCGGCCGGCGGCTCAACTACGACCCGGCGCGCGCGAAGGCCTTACTGGTGGAGGCCGGTTACCCGAACGGCTTCGGCGTCACGCTCGACTGCGTGAACGTCAGCTGGCGCCAGAACGTCTGCCAGGCCGCGGTGTCGATGCTGGCGCAGGTCGGCATCCGCACCACGCTGCGCGTCGCGCCGCCGAGCCAGTTCTTCCCCAAGCTGAGCCAGGGCGCGGCAAGCTTCATCGAATACGGCTGGACGGCCAGCCCCGACGCCTGGGGTTCGCTGAACGGGCTGTTCCGCACGTTCGACCCGTCCGGCCTGGGCACCTTCAACGCGGGGCGCTACAGCAACCCCAAGCTCGACGCCGTGATCGACGCCATCCGCGTCGAGCCCGACCTCGCCAAACGCCGCGCCCAGGTCGGCACCGCGCTGAAGATGATCGCCGAGGACCTGCCCTACGTGCCGCTGTACCGCCGCAAGCTGAACTGGGCGATGGCCAAGGACATCACGCTGGTGCAGTGGCCGAACGACACGCTGGAATTGCGCTGGGTGACGCGCAAGTGATCGCAGGCGGAACGGCGTGCCGCTGGTCCTGCGCCAGCGTCACGCATTGACCCGCGGCCACCGGTTTCGGCGCACCACGCTCCGCGCATGAAACGGTTGCGTTGGCTCCCCCTCTTCGTGCTGTTCAGCCTGCTGCTGGTCGCACTGTTGGGGGCTGGCGGCTGGCTCCTGAAGAGACAGACGCCGGAAATCTGGGAAGGCTGGCGGAGCCTGTCATGGCCCGCAGCAACGGCCAGAGTGGAGCGGTCGGTGGCGATTCGAAAATACCGCGCGGCGATCGCGAAGCAGTCAGGCCAGGGAACCCATGTGCTCGAGCTTCGATACGCGTTCGAGGTGGCCGGCAAGGCCTACGTGGGTGGTCGACGCAGTCTCGACTGGGAGGGCAAGGTGCTGTCCGCCGCGTCGGCCGAGAAACTGGCGCAGAGAAGTCCGGCGGGCAGCGAGGTGACCGCCTACTACGATCCGGCGGACCCCACGCGCTCCCTGTTGGAGCCTGGCGTACCGATCGATGGTGCCCTGGGGGCGGTCCTGGGCCTGCTGCTGATCGCAGGTGGGCTTGCACTCCTGCTGCTCGTCGTTCGGATGCGGGTGCGCGACACCGCGTAGGCGCGCCCCGGGCTGGCCTGCCGCAGCAACCGCTGGCGCCCTCGACGAGCGGTGCCTCGGCCGTTCGTGGCCCGCCGATGCCGGGCGCGCCAACCCTCAGCCCCGCCTCACCGCTTGTTGCACCACTGCTGTTCGCACGGCACGCCGTCGCGGTCGCCGTCCATCTCGACGCCGGGGCAGTGCTGCAGGAACCAATTGGCTTCCTCGCACGATCGCATCTGGTTGCAGCGCTTGCGGCCGTCGCACGTCAGGCCGGCGGCGACAGTGCTGCCGGCGACGATCAGGGTGTTGCCCGTGCTCGTCGCGCCGGTGACGGCACCGGCCATGGGAGTCGTCGAAGACGTCGGCGCCGTCGCCGTCGCCTTCGGACGGGCCGGCGCAGTCGCTCGGGTCGAGACGTTCGCCGCGGCCTTCGGCGGCGCCGTCATCGGCTCGCTGTCGCTGCGGGGTGCGGCGGTCGCTAGCGCGTCCTCGCCCTCCGGCGGCGCCGACTTGCACGGCCCGTGCCGCTTGCGAAACAGGGCCGGCACCTCGGCTTCGCCGCTGGCGTGCACGCCGCGGTGCAGCGCCTTGGCCACCTTCTCCTGCGCCACGTAGGGCCCGCGGTCCCACTTGGTGCGGATGCTCCACGCCTGGCCTTCGATGACCATGCGCTTGTTGACCTCGAGTTCGCCCACCGACAGCCGGGCCAGCGTGCGGCCGTAGGTGTCGTGTCCAGCCGTCGTGGCGGTGACCGTCTTGCCGAGTACGAAACCGGCCAGCGCGGTGCGCGCCTCGGCGCCCCCGGGCTGGCAGCCTTCGGGCGCGTCGATGCCGGCCAGCCGCAGCTCCAGCGGGGCGGCGTCCGGCGCCGCGCGGAAATACACGCTGTCGCCGTCGACGATGCGCGTGATCTGACCGGTCAGCGACGCCGCACCCGGGGCCGCGGCAGCGGCGCCTGCAACCGCCCACAGGCAGGTGGCCGCCACGCCGACGAGGCCGAGGCACCGGACAGTGCCGCGCCGCGTCGTCTGCGTGCTGCGGGCGGTGCTGGGTCGGCCTGCCGAGGGTGCTGTTTGCGTCATCGTGCGATCTCCCGTCTGGTCATCGTATTCCCGGCGCTGTACGCCGCCGCGGCCGCCGTGGCGCGCCCGCGCGTGCAGGCGCCGTATCGACGAGCGCCTGCTCTGCCTCGGCCAGCAGGCGGTCGAGGCGGTCCCGCAGCCGCTCGGTGCTGAGCTGTTCGCGCAGCCGCTCGACCATCAGCGGCAGGCAGAACGGGCTCGGCGCCACCAGCTCGACCTCGTCGATCTGCGCCGCGGCCATCTGCTGCAGCACCTGCCGCAGGCGCCCGATCTCCAGCTCCTGCGACAGCACCTCCTGCTCGGCCTGCCCGAGCAACCGGTTGCCGGCATCGTACTTTCGGAACACGTCCCAGAAGAGCGCGCTCGACGCCTGCAGCTGCTTCAGGCTTTTCGGCGCCCCAGGGTAGCCGCTGAAGACCAGCCCCGCGACGCGCGCGATCTCGCGGAAGCGTCGCTGTGCCAAAGCACCGGAATTCAGGCTCTGCAGCACATCGGCGGTGAGGCCGTCGCCGCCGCCGGCGGTGTCGAACAGGCGGCCGCTGCGCAGCGCCGACAGGTCGGGCTCGCGCGCGGCGACGATCTCCAGCCCGTAGTCGTTGACGCTGAGCGAAAACGTGTTCGGCGCGTCGCGCGCCAGCCGCCACGCGAGCAGCTGCGCCAGCCCGATGTGCACATGGCGCCCGCCGAACGGGTACAGGAACAGGTGCTGCCCCTCGCGCGAATGCAGCCGTTCGACCAGCAGCCGGCCCGGCACCGGCAGCCGGGACAGTCGCACCTGTGCCGCCAGCATCGGCTCGGCGGCCTGCAGCTCGGGCCCGTCGAAGCGGCCGGCGGCGCACTCGGCCAGCAGCGCACGCACGCTGTCGGCCATCTCGCTGGACAGCGGCATCTTGCTGCCCTGCCATGCCGGCACGATGCCCTTGGGCTTGCTCGCGCGGCGCACCAGTGCGGCCATGTCCTGCGTGCGCACGAACTCCAGCACGCGGCCGGCGAAGACGAAGTGGTCGCCCGCGCGCAGGCGGCCGATGAAACCTTCCTCGATTGTGCCGAGCGACTTGCCGCCGCCAGCGCCCGAGAGCCACTTCACCTGCATCGTCGCGTCGGCGACGATGGTGCCCACCTGCATGCGATGGCGGCGCGCGATGCCGCGGTCGGGCACGCGCCAGCGGTGGCCGCCCTCGACGCGCAGGCGGTGGTACTCGGGGTACGCGGTCAGGCTGTCGCCGCCGCGCTCGACGAAGGCCAGCGCCCACGCAAATTCGTCCGGCGTCAGCGTGGCGTACGCCGGGGCGCTGCGTACCTCGTGGTACATCGCCTCGGCGCCGAAGTGGCCTTCGCCCGGCGCGGCGGGCCCGCCGTCGCCCGCCGCCGCGGCCGGGATCCAGTCGGCCTCGAAGCCCCCGCCGAGCGCCACCGTCACCAGGTGCTGCACCAGCACGTCGAGCGGCTTGTCCGGGCTGCGCCGCGCCTCGACCCGACCGGCGAGCGCAGCGCGGCGCGCGGCCGCGGCCTCCACCAGTTCGAGCGTGTTGGTCGGCACCAGCGTCACGCGGCTCGGCCGCCCCGGCGCGTGGCCACTGCGGCCGGCACGCTGCAACAGCCGCGCGACGCCCTTCGCGCTGCCGATCTGCAGCACGCGCTCGACCGGCAGGAAGTCCACGCCGAGGTCGAGCGACGAGGTCGCGACCACCGCCTTCAGCCGCCCGCCCTTCAACCCGGCCTCGACCCAGGCGCGGGTCTCGCCGTCGAGCGAGCCGTGGTGCAGCGCGATCAGTCCGGCCCAGTCGGGCCGCTGCTGCAGCAGCAGCTGATACCAGATCTCGGCCTGCGAGCGGGTGTTCGTGAACACCAGCGTGGTCGAGGCGCCATGAATCTGCTCCACCACCGGCGCCAGCATCTGCGCGCCGAGGTGGCCGCCCCACGAAAAGCGGCCCGGCTCGGGCGGCAGCAAGGTGTCGATCACCAGCGTCTTGTCGACCTTGCCGCGCACCAGCCGGCCGTCGGGCCGCGCGACGAGCGTGGCCATCGCCTCGTCCAGGTTGCCCAGCGTGGCCGACAGGCCCCAGACCACGAGCCGCGGGTTCCAGCGCCGCAAACGCGCGATCGCCAGCTGCACCTGCACGCCGCGCTTGCTGCCGATCAGCTCGTGCCACTCGTCGACGATCACGGTGTGCACGCTGGCGCCGAGTTCCTCCGGAGCTGCTTCACGCGTCAGCAGCAGGCTCAGCGACTCCGGTGTCGTCACCAGCGCCTCGGGCCAGCGGCGCTCCTGGCGCGCACGCTCGGCAGGAGGCGTGTCGCCGCTGCGCTGGCCGATGCGCACCTGCGGCGCCAGCGCCAGCGTCGCGGACTCGAGCGCGCGTGTGGTGTCGGCCGCGAGCGCGCGCATCGGCGTCAGCCACAGCAGCTGCAGGCCGCCGCCGGGCACCAGGCGCGGCAGTGCGCCCAGCCACACCGCGTAGGTCTTGCCACTGCCGGTGGTGGCGTGCAGCAGCCCGCTCTCGCCCGCGGCCATCGCCGCCCAGACCTCGCGCTGGAACGGGAACGGCGCCCAGCCCTGGGCCGCGAACCAGGCGTCGCGCGCCGCCGCGACGGGTTCTTCAGCAGGATCGGCGGACTCGGCAGCACGGCGCATCGGCGCCAGTATCGCGGTCACCGGGCGCCCGGCGGCGTGTGGGGGCGCGCCGCGGCGATCGAGGCGGCATGATGGCGCCACGATGACGGACAACGGCGACGACCTGAACCTCACGCAGTGGGTCGCGGTCGTGCTGCTGCTGCTGTGCCTGCTGGTGCCGCTGGCCGTGGCGCTGGCGGCGTGGTGCAAGCAGCGTTATGCCCACGCGGTGGTCCGGCTGCAAGCCGAGGTCGCCGGTACGGCGACGGCGCCGGCGCCTGCGCCGCGGGCGTCGGATCCGGCGCCGGATCCGGACCCGACGCCCCCGCCCCGACCGCTGACCTTTCACGTCATCGCGGCGGCCGGCGTGCCGCGGCCTGCCGATGACCCGTCGGCCCCGGCGCAGCGCCTGCGGCGGCGCGTCATCGTCGGCCAGTTCGTCGCCGGACTGGTGTACTGGTGGCTGCTGCTGCTGGCGATGCTGTTTGCGTTGTTCCTCTTCCAGCAGCTCAGCGGCGGCGCCGCCGCCGAAGACGACGCCACGGACGTCGGCGCGCTGGCCACGCAGGCCATCGTCTGGCCGCTGCTGCTGCTGCCGCCAGTGCTGGGCTGGGCCTTCACCGCCGGGCTGAACG
>JBDTUO010000171.1:0-6442 GCA_040007675.1 Rubrivivax sp. | reverse complement strand
CGCGCGCCAGCGCCGTCTTCATGCGCTCGCCCTGGCTGAAGCCTTCGGTGCGGCGATCGAGCAGGCCGCGCAGCTCGAGCGGGCCGGCCAGCGCCTCGGCGCGCACGTTCGCCGCCGCCGCGTCTAGCCCTTGCAGGCGGCCGTAGTAGACGATGTTCTCACGCGCCGTCAACCGCGGGTACAGGCCACGCGCGTCGCTCAGCACGCCCATGCGGGCGCGTGCGGCCGCGCTGTCGCGCGCGACGTCGATGCCGGCGACCGTCACCGTGCCGGCGTCCGGCGCGATGAGGCCGGCGACGATGCGCAGCGTCGTCGTCTTGCCCGCGCCGTTGGGCCCGAGCAGGCCGGTGATGCGGCCATCGGCGGCGCTCCAGTCGACCCCGTCGACGGCGCGCACCGGCGCCCCGCGGCGCACCGCAAAGGACTTGTGCAGGCCGCGCACCTCGATCATCGAGGTGCCGGCGGCAGTGGCCACGGCAGCAGCGCCGGCGGTCGCGGCACGCCGTCCAGGCAGCCGGCATCGAGGGCCAGCGCGCCCGCGTCGTCCGCGGCATCGATGAACCGGAACAGCAGGTCCGGTGCACAGCCGAGCGACAGCACACCGTGGCCGGCCTGCGGCACGACCACGTGGCGCGCGGTCCGGCCGATCGAGGCCGCGACACGCGCCGCGTGCACCGGCGGCGTCACCGGGTCGGCGCCGCCGGACAGCAGCAGCGTCGCCACCGGTGTCGCCGGCAGCGGCGCATGGAAGTCGGCCGGCACCGGCCCGCGCGGCCACCCGGCACAGGTGTCACGGTAGGAGCGCTCGAACACGTCGCCGAAGTCGGGCGACGGCGCGGACCCGATCGCGGCGTCCGCGCGCGGGGGCAGGTCTTCGGCACAGACCACCGAGAAGTGTTCGCCCTCGGCGATGTCGCCCGGCCCGCCAGGCCGGCCGGCGGCCGCACTCGCGAGGCCGAACAGGGCGTCGAAGCGACCGTCGGCCGCCTCGTGCATCGCCAGCGGCAGCGCCGCCGCGAGCCCGGGCCGGTACAGCGGCGCACGCAGCAGCGCCGCTGCCATCTCGGCCGTCAAGACCAGCGTCTCGGGACGGCCGGTGACCGGGTGCGGCACGCTGACGGCGCGCGGCAGGCCGGCGCGCAGCGCGCGCCAGCGCGTTGCCAGCTCCGGGTAGGCCGCGGCGCATGCCGGGGCAGCGGTACAGGCGGCGAGCAGCGCGTCGAGCGCCGCCTGGCCGTCGCGCGCGAACGCCGCGGGCAGCCGCATCGCGGGCTCGACGACGGCGTCGAGCACCAGGCGCCGCACGCTCTGCGGATGGCGGCGCAGCAACTCGAGCGCGACCCGGGTGCCGTAGGACACACCGACGACGTTCCACTGCGCGACGCCGAGCGCCTGCCGCACGGCGTCCAGATCCTCGACCGCGAGCGCGGTGCCGTAGCGTCGCAGGTCCCCATGCGGCAAGCGCTGCAAGCGGTCGCGGCAGGCGTGCAGGCGGTCCCGCTGGCGTTGCGGATCAGCCAGATCGGCCAGCGACGCGGTGGCCGATGGCGTCGGGCAGGTGAGCGGCGCGCTGTCGCCGGTACCGCGCTGGTCGACCAGCACGAGGTCGCGCCGGTTCGCCAGGCGGGCGGTCAGCCGCGCCAGCGGCCCGGCCAGCTCGACCGCGCTTTGCCCGGGCCCGCCGGCGAGGAACAGCACCGGATCGGGCTTCTTCTGGCGCGCCACCGCCGGCACCACCGCGATGCGCAGCGTGATCGGCGTGGCATCTGGCCGGTCCGGGTCGAGCGGGCGGGTGAGGCGACCACAGAGCGCCTCGTGTTCGAGGTTCGGCAGGCGACAGGGTGTCAACGTCAGCGGCGCGACCGCGGGTTCCGGCACGGCGGCCGCGGGCAGCACGGCCGCACCGGCCAGCAACGCCCCCGCCGCCAGCGCCCGCGCGACACCCGCGCGCCCGTGGTGCGCGCCGGACACCACGGCAGCGCGAGGCACCGGCTCAGGCAGCCTTGGCGTCGGCCTTGCCGGGCTTGAGCACCGCCTCGCAGGCGGCGCGCTGCCCGTCGGCGGCATCGACCCCGCGGCACACGCCGTCGAGCCGGCGCTGCAGCCGCTGCAGCGAGGCGGTGTTCTCGCCCTTGCCATTCCAGCCGTCGAGCTTCTTGCCCATGCGCTGCAGCACGTTGGCGCTGCGGCCGGCGAACGCGCCGCTGTCCTTGGCGGCCTCGTCGAGCATCTGGGTCGCGACGCGCTCGATGCGCGCGCCGTCCTTCGGCGCCAGGTCGACCAGCGCCGACAGGTAGTTCGTGCCCCACTGCAACCGGGTCGCCGGGCCCTCGCTCTTGGTCCACGCCTGCTCGTACCAGCGCAGCGCCTCGGTGGTCTTGCCGTGTTTGCGCGCGTTGCCGCCGAGCTGGCTCATCAGGTAGTACGGCGAATGGCTCTTCGTGAGGTTGGCCTTCAGCAGCGCGTCGCTGTCGGCCCACAGGCCGGCGCGGCCGAGCGCATAGGCGTCGCCGGTGATCACGGCCTGGCGCTCGTAGCCGTCGGTGATCTCGCGGTCGTCGCGCAGCGCGTGCGCCCGCACCTCGTCGGCCAGACCCTTCGGCAGGTTCGGCTGCAGCGCGTCGCGCGGCTGGCCGATGCGGGCGATCTCGACGCGTTCGACCAGCGCGCCCAGACGGTCGCCGCGCGACAGCGTCCTGTCCTCCGCCAGCCGGCGCAGTGCCGTGTCGAGCGAGGCCGACAGCGCGCTTCGCTCGGCACTCTCCTCGTCGGTCAGCGCCTTCACGAGCGACGACGCGTTGCCGGCGATCAGGTCGGCGTGGCGGCGCACCAGCGCCGGATCGTCGAGCACCTTCTGCACCCGACCGCGCAGCACCGCGTCGGGCTTGAGGCCCTGGCCGTCGTCGCTCGCCGCGATCGCCTGCAGCCACAGCCGGGTGCGCAGGTCGGCGTCGACGCCGGGTGCGGTCTCGGCCTTCTGCGCGATCTCGGCCAGCACGCCGGGCACCTCGCCCTTGGGCAGCACCTGTTCTTCGTCTATGCCCCAGCCGTAGAACGCCAGCATGCGCCAGTCCCCCGGGCTCAGCGCCTTGCCCGCGCGCATGTCGGCCAGCACGGCCTTGGCCGGACGGCCGCCGCTCATGCCGAGCTGCAGCAGCGCCATCAGCCGATCCGGCTCGGCCTCGCCCGGCAGGCGCGTGATCTCGGTGCCGTCGGGGCGGAACAGCACGACGGTCGGGTAGCCGCTGACCTTGAACCGGCTGCCCAGCTTTTGTGCGCCCGGCTTGTCACCGTCGACGTTGACGGCGACGAAGCCCTTCGCGATCTGCGCGAAGTCGGCGCGGTTGAAGAAGGTCGCCTTCATCTGGTTGCACGGCGGGCACCAGCTGGCACCCCAGTACAGCAGCACCGGCTGCTGGCGCTGGCGCGCGAGCGCGAAGGCGCGGTCGACGTCGGCATCGGCCGCCGCCGTCTGCCACGCGACGTTGGTCGACGGCAGGCTGCTCGCCTGGGCCGGAGCGGCGCCCGCGAGCGACAGGCCGATCAACGCGGCGGCAGCGAAAGAACGCAGGGCAGGCAGGGCAGGCAGGGTGGGCATGGCAGTGCAGGGGGTGAGCGACACCAGCCTCGATTGTGCGCCGGGGGGCCCGGTCGCGCCGGCGTGGGGTCGCGCCGACCGGCGGCACCTGCGCGGCGCTCAGCGCGATGCACCAGCCCCGACGAGCGCCCACCCGCCGTGCGCTGCGCCGCCGAGCACGCCCTGGTCGTCGTCGAGCGTGTTCGGCAGCGGGGTCGCGCGGGCCAGCGCGAGCCAGGTCGCGATCGCCAGGCGGCGCGGCAACGGCGGCGCGGACCGCGCCAGCATCAAGGCCCCGCCGGCGCTGGCGACCAGCACGCCATAGGCCGTCGGCACCTCGTCCGGGTCGGCGATGCCCTCGCGCAGCACGTACCAGCACTGGGCCGAGAGCGCCCGGTAGGCCGCGCCCTTGTCGGGCCGCCGCAGGTCCGCGAGCAGGTCGGCGCGCCGCACCTTGATCTCGTGCACGATCGGCTCGATCCGGTCTTCGAGCGGCGACGGGCGGATCGAGAACACGTCGGGCATCGCCACCACCCAGCGCGTCGCGCCGTCGTCGCCGGGCAGCGGCGCACGCAGTGCCAGCCCGCGCCACGCCAGCCGCCCGGCGCGCTGCATCGTGCGCGCGACGGCGTCGACCAGCGCCTCGTGGCCGTCGCGCGCCGCGCGGTGCTGCTGCGTGCAACGCGCCAGCGCCGCGACGCCGGCGGCGCCGAGGCGCACGGCCGCGCGGCCAGCGTCGTCCCACGACTGCTCCAGCAGGCCGCTGGCGAGCAATTCGGCCTCCACCCCGTCGCGGCTGGGCCAGCCGGCCGAGCGCCAGACCGCGCGCAGCCGCAGGCGGTGCGCGACCGGCAGTGGCGGCGCGGCGGGCGCGGCGAACATGCCCGCCAGCGTAGCGCAGCACCGGGGCCGGGGTGAAGTCCTGCGGCCGGGCTGAACGCTGCATGCAGGCGGGCCAAACCCGCCCGTGGCCGCCGCGACCTACAGTGCAGGCATGGACACGCTCACACCCTCTTCCGACGCTGCCGTCGACGTCGTGCCGGCGCCGCTGTCACGCTCGCGCCGCGTCGAGCGCCTCGTCGTCGGTCGCCCGACCCAGGACGGCGCCGGCGTCAAGCTGCTGCGCGTGCTGACGCCCGACCTGCAGCGCCGGCTCGACCCGTTCCTGATGCTCGACGCCTTCGGCACCGAGAATCCGGGCGACACCATCGCCGGCTTCCCGGACCACCCGCACCGCGGCTTCGAGACCGTCACCGTGATGCTCGAGGGCCGCATGCGGCATCGCGACTCGGCCGGCAACGACGGGCTGCTCGGCCCCGGCGGCGTGCAGTGGATGACGGCCGGCCGCGGCGTCATCCACAGCGAGATGCCGGAGCAGGCGGACGGCCGCATGGAAGGCTTCCAGCTCTGGCTGAACCTGCCGGCAGCGGACAAGCTGCGCGACCCCTGGTACCGCGACATCGCGGCGGGCGAGATCCCGCTGCTGGTGGCGCCCGGGGCCAGGGCACGCCTGATCGCCGGCACGACGCACGGCATCGACGCGGTGGTGCAGCGCGAGCGCACCGCGCCGCTGCTGCTCGACCTCACGCTCGACCCCGGCGCGCGCTGGGACCAGCCGCTGCCGGCCGGCCACAACGCCTTCGTCTATGTCTACCGTGGCGCGTTGACGATCGACGGCAGCGGCGTGCCGCTTCAACGCATGGCCATCCTCGGCCCGGGCGCCGACGCCGACGGGGTGGCGCTGCAGGCAGGCGACGCTGGCGCGCGCGTGCTGCTCGTCGCCGGGCAGCCGCTGAACGAGCCGATCGCGCAGTACGGGCCGTTCGTGATGAACACCAACGAGGAGATCTTTCAGGCGGTCGACGACTTCCGCCACGGCAGGCTGGCTTGAGCCCCGGGGGCCGCGGGCGGCCCGCGTTTCAGTCGACGACCTGCACGCCCTTCCAGAACGCGACGCGGTCCTTGATCTGGCGCGCGGCGTCGCTCGGCTCCGGGTAGTACCAGACGGCGTCAGGGTTCATCTCGCCGCCCACGAGCAGGCTGTAGTAGTGCGCCTGGCCCTTCCACGCACAACTCGTGCGGTGGTTGCTGAAGCTCACGTGCTCACGCTTCAGGCTGGCCGCCGGGAAGTAGTGGTTGCCTTCGACCACCACCGTGTCGTCGCTCTCGGCGATCGTGACGCCGTTCCAGATCGCCTTCACTTCAACGGTCCTCCTTGAGGATGCCGACCGGCGCGCCCGCGGCGCCGATCATGAACAGGGTGTACACATGCCCGGCCCGCAGCGTCTGGTCGATGGCGCTGAACAAGGGCGTCGTCAGGCCTGGCGCGGTGACCGCCAGCGCCACCGTGTCGCTGGCGTCGATCGCCGCCGGCGCCGACGCGGTGCCGGCCGCGACGCTCTCCGCGCGCGGCGTGAAGTTGACCGTCATCGACAGCGGCGAGGCCAGCCCGGCGACGCCGTGCACCAGCCGCAGCAGGGCGCGCGAGGACACGCTCGAAGGGCGGTTGTCGTCCGCCAGCCAGCTGACCGTCGCGGCCGAACTTGGCCCCCACACCAGCAGGGTCTGGTCGCTGCCGGCGACCAGCTCGCGCGCCGGCACCACGACGTCGGCCCCGTTCACTGCCACCCGGACCTCGGTCGCACCGGCCGGGACCCGCTGGTAGTTCCCGACCGCTGGCGCGCTGCTGCCGCCGAGCAGCGCGACGCCGCCGGCGCTGGCGACCACGCTGCCGCTGGCGGTGACGCCGGCAACCACCCGCACGCGCGCCTGCGCCCCGGTCAGCACGTCGATCCGGCCCTGCTGGGTGAGCAGCAACGCCTGCACCAGCACCCCGCCGCTGCCCGCGGTCAGGACCAGCGTCGC
>JBDTUO010000170.1:0-6451 GCA_040007675.1 Rubrivivax sp. | reverse complement strand
GCCGCCGCCGCTGCGCGCCGCAGCAACAGCACCCGGTCGCGTTCGTTGTGCGTCAGCGCGGCCGCCCGCTCGAACGCGGCACGCGCCTCGTCGTGGCGCTGCAGCCGCTCGAGCAGGTCGCCGCGCACGCTCGGCAACCACGGGTAGCTCGCCAGCGACGGCGCGCTCAGCAGCGCGTCGACCAGCGGCAGCGCCGCGGCCGGCCCGTGTGCCATGCCCACCGCGGCGGCGCGGTTCAACGCCACCACCGGCGACGGCACGCGCTCCAGCAGCCGGTCGTAGTGGGCGACGATGCGGACCCAGTCGGTCGCGTCGGCGCTCGCCGCGCGGGCGTGGCAGGCGGCGATCGCAGCCTGCAGCGTGTACGGGCCATCGCCGGCGCCGGCCTGCTGCGCCAGCCGCTCGGCACGTGTCAGTGCCTTCAACCCGCGCTGGATCAGCAGCGGGTCCCAGCGCCGCCGGTCCTGCGCGAGCAGCAGCACCGGCTGGCCGGACGGATCGGTGCGAGCGTGCCGGCGCGACGCCTGCAGTTCCATCAGCGACAGCAAGCCGTGCACCTCGGCGTCGGCCGGCGCGACCGCGGCGAGCACCCGGCCTAGCCGCAGCGCCTCGTCGATCAGCGCCGGGCGCAGCCAGTCCTCGCCGGCGGTGGCAGCATAGCCTTCGTTGAAGACGAGGTAGATCACCTCGAGCACCGAAGCCAGACGCGGCGCGCGGGCGGCCGCGTCGGGCACCTCGAACGGCACGCCGGCGGCGGCCAGCGTGCGTTTGGCGCGCACGATGCGCTGCGCGATGGTGGCCTCTGGCACCAGGAAGGCACGCGCGATCTCAGCCGTCGTGAGCCCGCCCAGCAGGCGCAGCGTGAGGGCTACGCGCGCCTCGGCCGAAAGCACCGGGTGACAGGCCGTGAAGACCAGCCGCAGCAGGTCGTCGCCGATGTCGTCCTGGCGCGCCGCGTCGAGCGCGTCGACGAAGTCGGGCACGACACGGGCCTGCAGCGCGTCGAGGTCGGCGCCCAGCGCCTCGTGCTTGCGCTCGTGCAGCGCGTCGCCCCGCAGGCGATCGAGCGCGCGGTGCTTGGCGGTCGTCATCAGCCACGCCGCCGGGTTGTCCGGCACGCCGTCGCGCGGCCAGTGCTCGAGCGCGGCGATCAGCGCGTCCTGGGCGCAGTCCTCGGCCAGGCCGAGGTCACGCGTGCGCCGTGCGAGCGCGGCGACGATGCGTGCCGACTCGATGCGCCAGACACCGTCGATGACGGCGGCGACTTCGGGGTGAGCCACCCTCTGCGCTGCCCGGCTGCCGTCAGCGCGCGGGATCGGGATCACCGTGCATCAGCGCGCGGAACTCGTCGCGCGCTGCGCTCGGCGCGAAGTCGTCGAGCTCGAACAGCGGGCGCACCTCGATCTCGCCCGCCGCGTGCTCGCCCTCCTCGAACGGGGCCGGGAAGCGCCGCGCCCACTCGATGGCCTCCTCGCGGCTGCGGGTCTGGATCAGCGTGTAGCCGGCGACCAGTTCCTTCGTTTCGGTGAACGGGCCGTCGGTGAGGTGGCGGCCGCCAGCGTCGTGGCGGATGCGCCAGCCGTGGCTGCTCGGCCGTAGGCCGGCGGCGTCGAGCAGCACGCCGGCGCGCGCCAGTTCGCCGTGGTAGGCCGCCATTGCGGCCATCAGGCGCTCGCTCGGCGGCGCGCCCGCCTCGCTGGCGGCGGTCGCCTTCACCAGGATCATGAAGCGCATGGGATCTCCTTTCGCAGCTCGGGCGCGGCGGGCGGTCGCGTTCGATACCCGACGGCCGGGCCGGGCGCGTTTCGACACCGACCACGCCCCCAGCGGGTCATTCGTAGCAGGTGCCCGTCTCGCGCAGTTCGATCGTGGCCCAGGCGGCGGCCGGGCAGTCGGCGGCGATCGCCAGCGCCTCGTCGCGCGTCACGCCGTCGAGCAGGAAGTAGCCGCCGAGCATCTCCTTGGTCTCGGCGAACGGGCCGTCCAGCACGAGGGTGCCACCGTCGCCGTGCCGCTGCAGCCGCGTGGCCGGCGTCTTCAGCGCGTTGACGCCGCGCAGCGCGCCCCGGGCCTCGAGGCCGGCGGCGAACGCCTGCATGCGCGCGTAGGCCTCGCGCCCGTCCTCGAGGCCACGTTCGGCGCGCTGGCCGACCGGCTCGACGATCAGCATCAGGTAAGCCATCCGTTCCTCTCTCGTTGCAGGGTCGAACGCACGCTGGTGTCAGAACGGCGCCGGCGCGTGGAACTCGACGCTGCGCGCATCGTACGGGTGTGGCAGCGTGAGGTATTCGGCGTGCAGCAACAACCGCGGCACCGTGTCGGGCGCGCCGTAGAGCCGATCACCGACGATCGGGTGACCGATGCCGAGCAGGTGCACCCGCAGCTGGTGCGTGCGCCCGGTCACCGGCTCGAGCGCGACGCGGGTGGTGGCGTCAGCGTCGTCGCGGGCGAGCACGCGCCAGCGCGTCAGCGCGGCTCGGCCGAGCTCGGCGTCGATACGCTGGCGCGGCCGGTTCGGCCAGTCGGCGGCGAGCGGCAGCGTGATGTCGCCGGCATCGGGCGCCAGGCGACCGTGCACGACCGCGACGTACCCCTTGTGCACGCGGCGCGCGGCAAAGGCCGCCGACAGCGTGCGCTGAGCGTCGGCACCGCGTGCCAGCAGCAGCAGGCCGGAGGTGGCCTGGTCCAGCCGGTGCACGACCCGTGCGTCGGGCCAGCGCGCCTGCACCCGCGTGGCCATGCAGTCCGGCTCGTGGCGGCCCGGCACCGCGAGCAGCCCGGCCGGCTTGTCGACGACGATCAGCTGCGCGTCGAGGTGGAGCAGGGTCAGCGGCGCGGTCGTCACGGGGCGCAGCATAGGCGCGCGCACCGACGAGACCGCGCGGTGCGCTCAACCGCGAGATCGCGCGGTGCGCTCAAGGATGAGACCGCGCGGCGCGCAACGACGAGACCACGCGGTGCCCTGGTGCGATCGCGCGACACCCCACCTCGGATGGAGTTGACAGCGCTGCACGGCGCGCGCAAAGTCCGCGCCTTCTTCGATCGAAGATCCACCGAACTCGAGCGCACAGGAGGCCGACATGCATACCCCCCTCGTCATTGCCATCCTGTCGGCACCGGCCCGCGCCCTGCACACCGCCTGAGTTCCTGCGGCCGCAGCTCGCGGCCGGCGCCGACTTCCGACCCTTCATCGTCCTGGTGCGTTGACCGCACCGGGTCCGGCGTGCGCCTGCGTGCGTGCGCCGTTCTGAACACGGAAGCTCGATGCCCACCATGCTCGACGAACAGACCGTCCTGCGGCTGCAAGCCATTGGACTGACCCCCCCGATGCGCGCCCGCATCGAGTCCCAGGTTTCCACGGCGCCGGACGACGACGCCGGGGCGCCCTTCCTGCGCCGCGTGACCGAGGTCCAGCGCGACGCACTGACCTTGCACGACGGCGAACACGAACAGCCAGCGCGGCTGCTGCCGGCGCTGTCGCGCGCCTCGGCCGCGGACGGCTCCGGCGTCGACCCGGTCGCCGTCGGCGACTGGGTGTTCGCGCACTGCAACCGCCACCGCGAGTGGTGGGTGCAGCGTCGCGTGCCGCCGCTGACGCTGCTCGCGCGGCGCCTGCATGACGGCCGCGACAAGGTCACGCGCACCATCATCGTCAGCAACGTCGACACGGCCTTGCTGGTGATGGGCCTCGACCACGATTTCAACCTGCGCCGGCTCGAGCGCTACCTCGCGCTGGTGCGGCTGTCCGGCGTGGCTCCGCTGGTGGTGCTGACGAAGGCCGATCTGTGCGAGCCGGCATTTGCCGAGCGGCGACTGCACGAGGTCTGCGCGATCCTGCCGCCGGGTGTCGACGCGCTGGCGCTCGACGCCCGCGGTGCCGAAGTGGGCGACGCCCTTGCGCCCTGGCTCGGCCGCGGGCAGACGCTGGTCGTCGTCGGCTCCAGCGGTGCCGGCAAGAGCACGCTGACGAACGCGCTGATCGGCGAGCGGCGCCAGGACACCGGCGCCAGCCGGGCGGCCGACGGCCGCGGCCGTCACACGACGACCGCGCGCTCGCTGCACGTGCTGCCGGGCGGGGCCTGCATCATCGACACGCCGGGGCTGCGCACGCTGCGGCTGGACGCCGATGCCGACGCGCTCGCCGGCGTGTTCGACGACATCGCCCGGCTGGCGTCGCGTTGCCGCTTCCGCGACTGCGGCCACGGCGGTGAGCCCGGCTGTGCGGTGCGCGAGGCCGCGCCGCCGGAGCGGCTGCAGAACTTCCAGAAGCTGCAGCGCGAGATGCGGCGCGACGCGATGAGCGCGCTCGACCGGCGCGCCGAGCGCAGCGTGTGGAAGGTGCGCAGCAAGGCCTCGCGGGCGCGCCAGCGGGGCGAGCGCGGCGATCCAGGCTGAGCGACGAGTGCAGCCTGCCCCGCCGAGAGCACGGCGCCGGCGCACGCGACAATCGGCCGGTCCACCCGACGGCCGACCCCGCGCATGGAGTTTCGACTCATCTACGAAGGGCCGCTGCACGGTCAGGGCGCGCGCTCCTCGCACAAGTGGGAGATCCGGCGCGCGCTGCACCCGCAGCTCAAACGGCTTTGGCAGGAGCAGCCGCTCGCTGCCGCCGCGGGCGCGCTGCTCGCGCATCCGGCGCGGCCGGGCCAGCCGTCAGTCATCGTCGAGAAGGGCGGCCTGTTGTTCGCGCCGGTGGTGACCGCGCGCCTGGACCTCTATGCCGAGGTGTCCGTGCTGCTGCTGCGCCAACAGCAGCGCGGCGCGCTGATCACCGACGGCGGTGACCTCGACAACCGCCTGAAGACGCTGCTCGACGGACTGCGCGTGCCGCACGGCTCGCTCGAGGGCCGCTCGGAACTGCCGGTGATGCCGGACCCGTCGCCGATGTTCTGCCTGCTCGAGGACGACGCACTGGTCAGCAAGATCGCGGTCGAATCCGACCGCCTGCTGCGCCCGGCTGCACCGGACGAGGTGGTGGCGGTGATCCACGTGCACGTCAAGAAGACGGTGTTGACGCCGGCCAACATGGCGCTGTAGGCCGCGGCGCGGCGACGCGTCATCAGACGCCGTCGAGGAATGTGCGCACGGCCTGCAGCGAGCGCTCGGGTGCCTCGAGCTGCGGCAGGTGGCCGACGCCGTCGAGCACGATCTGGCGGCTGCCGGCGATGCGCCGGTGAAATTCACGCGCGGTCGCGACCGGCAGCAGGCGGTCCTCGGCGCCCCACAGGATCAGCGTGGGCACACGCAGCGTGGACAGGCGCTCGAGGTCGGCGCCAGGGCTGCGCTGCGCCAGCCGGTCGACGAGGGCACGCCGGTTGCCGTCACGCAGCGTCAGCTCGAACACGCGGTCGACCATGTCGTCGGTCAGGCGCGCCGGGTCCGCGAACGCCGCGACCAGCCCCTGCACCACCAGCGGCCGGGGCAAGACCCATTCGAACACCCGCCGCAGCCCTGGCACCCGTGCGAGCGTCCAGCCGAGCGGCCGCGTGCCGCCGCCCACCGGCGGCGCACCGGCCGCGTCGACCAGCAACAGCCGCTCGACGCGCTCGGGCGCGAGCGTCGCGAGCCGCCACGCGACCTCGCCGCCGAGCGAGTTGCCGCCGACGATGAAGCGCGGCACCTGCAAGCCATCGAGCACACGCAGCACCACGCGGGCATCGGCGTCGCCGCGGTAGTCGCCGTCAGCGCGCGGCCCGGTGAGGCCGAAGCCCGGCAGGTCGAGCGTGATCACGCGGCGCCCGGCCTGCAGGCCGCGCACCCAACCGTCCCAGGTGTGCAGGCTGTCGGACGTGCCGTGCAGCAGCACGATAGGCAGCGCGTCGGCACGCGGGCCGACGTCGCGCAGGTGCACGAGCTGGCCGTCGACGTCGAGGAACTGCGAAGGTGGCAGGCCCCAACGGGCGACCAGCGATTCGACCGGGCGGTCGGGGGCGCGCGACAGCGCCAGTGCCAGCGCGCTCATCATCAGCAGCGTGCCGATGACCCGCAGCGCCCAGATCGTGGCGCGCGCCGGGGGTGCGTGGGGGGCCGGCACGTTCGGCAGCGTCGCCCGGCCGGGACACCTCAGTTGCTGCGGGTCAGCGTGACGCCGGAGGCGGGGATGACCCAGGAACCGTCGCTGCGGGGGGCGACCGGGTCGCCGGATTGGAGGCGGTACTCCGACACCCCGGTCGGCAGCCAGCGCTCCTGACCGTCGTGCACGGAGTCATCGCGGCGCAGGTGCTCGTAGGCGCAGACCTTGTAAGTCGCACCGTCGCTGCCGCGCGCGGGAAAGCTGTCGAGAAGATGGAACTGGCGGTCCATGCGGGCCTCCTTTCGCAATGGCTGGGGTGGGCCCCTGACGGGGGACCAGAACATCGTACGCCGCCGGGGGCGGGGTGCAAATCAGCGTGGGAATCACCCTGCAGACGCGCACGCGATGAGCCGTGATGCCGTCGGCGTCCGCGCCCGC
>JBDTUO010000169.1:0-6456 GCA_040007675.1 Rubrivivax sp. | reverse complement strand
GTCGGCCGCGGCGGCGGCCCCAGCTACCAGGCGATCCTGGCGCAGCCGCCGGGCACCGTGAAGGGCCAGATCCGCCTGACCGAGCAGGGCGAGGTCATCGGTGCCAAGTACGCGCACCCGGAAATCGGCCGCCGCAACCTGGAGACGCTGGTGGCCGCGACGATCGAGGCGACGCTGCTGCACCCGACCAAGAACCCGCCGAAGGCCTTTCTCGACGCCGCGGCGGCGCTCAGCGAGGCCAGCTTCGCCGCCTACCGGGCGCTGGTCTACGAGACCGACGGCTTCACCGACTACTTTTTCAGCGCGACGCCGATCCGCGAGATCGCCGAGCTGAACCTCGGCTCGCGCCCGGCCGCGCGGTCCAGGGACGGCAAGGCCACGCGCTCGATCGACGACCTGCGCGCGATCCCGTGGAGCTTTTCGTGGGGCCAGTGCCGCGTCGCGCTGCCCGGCTGGTGCGGCTTCGGCAGCGCCGTGGAGCAATGGATCGCCGCCGCCGGGCCCGACGCCGCCGCCGACCGCGTCGCGCTGCTGCAGCGCATGCACCGCCAGTGGCCCTTCTTTCGCACGCTGCTGTCCAACCTCGACATGGTGCTGGCCAAGAGCGACCTGCGCGTGGCCGCGCGCTACGTCGAGCTGGTCGAGGACAAGCGCGTGGCGCGTCGCATCTTCGGCGCCATTCGTGCCGAGTGGGAGCGGTCGCAGTCGGCATTGACGCAGATCTCCGGCGAGCAGGGTCACTTGCAGTCGAATCCGGCGCTCGCCCGTTCGATCGAGCACCGCTTCCCCTACCTCGACCCGCTGAACCACCTGCAGGTCGAGCTGCTGCGCCGCTACCGCCAGCAGGCCGGGCGTGCGAACGCGGCCGGCGACCCGCAGTTCGAGCGGCTGCAGCGCGGCATCCACATCTCGATCAACGGCATCGCCGCCGGGCTGCGCAACACCGGCTGAGCGCAGCCGCGTTCAGCGTGCCGAGCCGGGGCGGCCGTCCTGTGCCAGCGCCTGCCGCACGGCCTGCAACTGGCGCCGCGACACCGCGAGCCACTCGTCGGTCGGCGCGACGCGCACCGCCCAGCCATCGGCCGCGGCGC
Source organism: Rubrivivax sp. (assembly GCA_040007675.1). GTDB lineage: Bacteria > Pseudomonadota > Gammaproteobacteria > Burkholderiales > Burkholderiaceae_C > Rubrivivax. Next base: position 5,365 of record JBDTUO010000169.1, on the reverse strand, counting down.
CGTCGGCGCCGGGCGGCTCGGCGGCGTCTTCGACGAGCACGTCAGGCACGAGGTCGCTCGTCGGCCGACGCTGCAGTTCACGCGCTGCCGCCACCGCGACGAGCGCATTGCGGTGCACGCGCAGAAAGGCGTCGCCGAGGCGCTGCTCGAGCTCGGCCAGTGCCTCGTCCAGCACGTAGCGGTGCGCGGCGGTGCGCAGCGTCACGTACTTGAGCTCGGCCTTCAGGTACAGCACCTCGGCGATCGGCACGCGCACCAGCCGCCCCCGATCGTTGACGACGATGACCGCCGTTGCGCCGGGCGCCTCGGCCGTGTCGACTTCCAACGCCCCACCCGGCGCCACCGCAGTACGCGCTGCGACGCGCTGCGCCGCGCGCTGCAGCGCGGCCTGCAGGCGCTCCAGCCGCACCGGCTTGGTCAGGTAGTCGGTGGCGTCCAGCTCGAAGGCCTGCAGCGCGTGTTCGCCGTGCGCGGTCACGAAGACCACCAGCGGCGGCGGTGCCGGCAGCGCGGCGATGCGGCGCGCCGCCTCGAGCCCGGGCAGCCCGGGCATCGCGATGTCGAGCAGCACGAGATCGACCGGGGTGGCGGCCAGCAGCGCCAGCGCTGCCATGGCGTCGCCCGCCTCGCCGACGACCGCCGTCTGCGGCTCGGCGGTCTCCGCCAGCAGGCGCTGCAGCCGGCGGCGCGCCAGCGGCTCGTCGTCGACGATCAGCACGCGCAGCGGGGAGGCAGCGGTGCGCATACGGCGTCAGAGCGGCAGCACGAGCCGCGCGTGGTGCCGGTGGGCATCGCGCCAGATGTCGAACTGCCCGGCGACGTCGTGCAGCAGGCGCAGGCGTTCGCGCACGTTCGCCAGCGCGATACCGTTGCCGGGCACCGAGGGTTCGGTCGACAGCGTGTTGATCACCTCCACCTCGGCCTGCCCATGCCGGCGCCGTGCGCGGACCCAGATCTCGACCGGCGCGGTGGACGGCTCGACGCCATGGCGCACCGCGTTCTCGACCAGCGGCTGCAGGATCAGCGGCGGCACGCGGGCGCCGCCGACGCGTGGGTCGATCTGCCAGTGCACCGTCATGCGCGCCCCGAAGCGGACCTGCTCGATCGCGAGGTAGCGCTGCGCAAGGTCGATCTCGTCGTCCAGCGTGACCGAACTGCCCTGCTCCGCGAGTGCGGCCCGGAACAGCTGCGCCAGGTCCTCCAGCACCCGCTCGGCCTGCGGTGGATCTTCACGCACCAGGGCCAGCGCCGTGTTCAACGCGTTGAACAGGAAGTGCGGCCGGATGCGCGACTGCAGCTCCGCCAGCCGCACGCGCGCGTCGACCGGCTGCCACAGGCGGGCGCGCAGGTCCAGCCAGACCACCAGCAACCCCGCCAGCCCGGCGCCCGACAGCGCCAGCCCCAGGCTGCGCAGGCCGCCGAGCGGCGGCGTCGGGTCGAGCAGCGCGAGCGGCCAGGCCGCGACCAGGGCTGCCGCGGCCCCGAGCGCGAGCCCGACCGTGGTGCGCACGCCGGCGCGGGCCGCCTGCAGCGGCCGCTGCAGGGCGCAGACCGCCACCAGCCACAACAGCGTGCCGCCCAGGCCGGCAAACGCCGCGGCCCCGGCCTCGGCGGGCCAGGCGAGCGGCTGCGGCACCGCCACCAGCGTCGCCACCGCCAGCACGGCCTGCACCAGCAGCAGCGCGCGCAGCGCCAGGCCCGGGTGGCAGACGTCGAACGTGGCGGCGGCGCGCGCGTGGTCGCGCTGGCGCGCCTCGGCGCGCTGGTCGGCGCGCGGATCGAAGCGCGAGGCGTCGAAGCTGCTGGCGTCCGGGTCAGCGCGGTCATCCCCCTGCCGCAGCGTGTGCGGCCAGATGCTGGACGCTCGCGTGTCGGCGGCGGCGTCGTCGGCAGCGGGTCGGGGGCGCGGCATGGCACCGATAATACGGACCCCTGCCCTGCCCGCGAGGCCCGTCACGAGGCCCAGCCGACCGATGTCCGCCGATCCGCTCGCCAACAAGGCCCAGGCCTGGTCCGCCCTGTTCTCCGAACCGATGAGCGAGCTGGTGCAGCGTTACACGGCCAGCGTCGGCTTCGACCAGCGGTTGTGGCGCGCGGACATCGACGGCAGCCTGGCGCACGCCGACATGCTGGCCGCCCAGGGCGTGCTGTCGGGCGACGACCTGGCGGCGATCCAGCGCGGGCTGGCGCAGATCGCCGACGAGATCACCGCCGGCCGCTTCGACTGGAAGCTCGAACTCGAGGACGTGCACCTCAACATCGAGGCGCGGTTGACCGCGCTCGTCGGGGCCGCCGGCAAGCGGCTGCACACCGGTCGCAGCCGCAACGACCAGGTGGCGACCGACGTGCGGCTGTGGCTGCGCGGCGAAGTCGACGGTCTGGCGACGCTGCTGGTCGTGCTGCAGCGGGCCATGGTCGAGCTGGCGGCCGGCCACACCGAGACCGTGATGCCCGGCTTCACGCACCTGCAGGTGGCGCAGCCGGTCAGCTTCGCGCACCACCTGCTGGCCTACGTCGAGATGTTCGCGCGCGACGCCGAACGGCTGGCCGACGCGCGCAGGCGGCTGAACCGCCTCCCGCTGGGGGCCGCCGCGCTCGCCGGCACCAGCTATCCGCTGGACCGCGAACGGGTCGCGCGCACGCTGGGCTTCGACGGCGTCTGCGAGAACAGCCTCGACGCCGTCAGCGACCGCGACTTCGCGCTCGAGTTCGCGGCCTGGGCGTCGATCTGCATGGTGCACGTGTCGCGGCTGGCGGAGGAACTGGTGCTGTGGATGAGCCAGAACTTCGGCTTCATCGACCTCGCGGACCGCTACTGCACGGGCAGTTCGATCATGCCGCAGAAGCGCAACCCGGACGTCGCCGAACTCGCGCGCGGCAAGACCGGGCGCGTCGTCGGCCACCTGATGGCGCTGCTGATGCTGATGAAGGGCCAACCGCTGGCCTACAACAAGGACAACCAGGAAGACAAGGAGCCGCTGTTCGACATCGTCGACACGCTGCGCGACACCTTGCGCATCCTGGCCGAGATGGTGGGCGGCATCGTGGTCAAGGCCGACGCGATGGAACGCGCCGCGCTGAAGGGCTACGCCACCGCGACTGACCTGGCGGACTACCTGGTCAGCAAGGGCCTGCCGTTCCGCGACGCGCACGAAGCGGTCGCGCAGGCGGTGAAGCTCGCCATCGCGCGTGGCGTCGACCTCGCCGAGCTGCCGTTGGCCGAGTTGCAGGCGCTGCAACCGGCGATCGGTGCCGACGTGTTCGAGCGGCTGACGCTGCGCGGCGCGCTCGACGCCCGCACGGTGCGTGGCGGCACCGCTCCGGCACAGGTGCGCGCGCAGGTCGAGCGCCACCGGGCGCGGCTGGCCTGAGCCTTCGGCGCGGTTGGCAATGCACGGTCGGCGCCGCCCCGACCGGCCGGCTAGCATCGGCCTTATGAGCACGCCGGGCCGCCCCCAGGGCGAATTCCGTAGCGCGCAGACCGAAGGCATTCAATGAGCACGCCCGCCGGCCTCGCGGCCGATGACGCCGAATCGCCGGCCGCCTGGTTCGTCGTCGGCGCGAGCTTCACGGCGCTGGCGGTGATCTTCGGCGTCGCCTACTCGTTCGCCGCCTTCTTCGAGTCGTTCACGTCGGCGTTCGACGCCAGCCGGGCCGAGGTGTCGCTGGTGTTCGGCGTGTCGGGCCTGCTGTACTTCGTGCTCGGCGCGGTGGGCGGCATGCTGGCCGACCGCTACGGCCCGCGCCGCGTCACCAGCGCCGGCATGCTGTGCATCGCGGCCGCGCTCGCGGCCAGCGCCGCCGCGGGTTCGATGCTGCAACTGACGCTCGCCTGGGGCCTCGGCCTGGGCGTCGGCATCGCGCTCGTCTACACCCCCGCGATCGGCTGCGTGCAGCCGTGGTTCACGCGCCGGCGCGGGCTGGCCGCCGGCATCGCCAGCGCCGGCATCGGCGCCGGCACCTTCGGCGTGCCGCTGCTGGCGGCGGCGGCGATCGTGCAGTGGCAGTGGCGCGGCGCGCTGTGGGCGCTGGCGATCGGCGTCGCGGTGGTCGGGCTGGCGGCGACGCTGCAGTTGCGCCCGGCGCCGCACGCGACGCGGCGCGCCGGCGCGCAGGTTGCCGGCCTGACGCTCGGTCAGGCGCTGCGCAGCCCGTCGTTCGGCTGGCTGTACGCGATGTGCGTGCTGGGCGCACCGGCGATGTTCATTCCGTTCGCGCACCTGTCGGCGAGCGCACGCGACCTCGGCATCGGCGACGCCCGGGCGGTCGGGCTGGTCGGGCTGATCGGCATCGGCAGCCTGACCGGCCGCTTCGCGGTCGGCTGGATCGCTGACCGGTTCGGCCGACCGCAGGCGCTGGTCGGCGTGCAGGCCTCGCTCGGCCTGTCGATGCTGCTGTGGTGGGTTGCCGGTGCCTACCCGGCGCTGGCGGTGTTCGCGCTGTGGATGGGGCTGAGCTACGGCGGCGCGGTGTCGCTGATGCCGGCGCTGTGCATGGACCTGTACGGCGCGCGCGCGGTGTCGTCGGTCATCGGCACGCTGTACACCGGCGCCGCGCTCGGCAACGTGGCCGGGCCGTGGCTCGCGGGGCTCGTGTTCGACGCCCGCGGCAGCTACGGGCCGGTGATCGTCGGCTGCGCGCTGCTGTCGCTGCTCGCCACCTTGTCGGCCTGGCGCGCCGTGCGGCGTTGAGCCGCGGCGCGCTCACCGCAGCCTTCTGTCGCGCCTGGGCTCACCCTTGTCGAGCACGACGCGCCACACGCCCCGCGCCTCGAGGCGCCAGATCGAGTTGAAGCGTGCGATCGGCTTGCCGGCAGGGACACGCACCGGGCCGGTGGACAGCGCGGGCGTGCCGTCGTCGAGTCCCTCGATCTGGTCCGGTTCCACCCGCCACTGGGCGACGACGCTCGAGCTGCTGGCGCTGGCCCGCGCGGCACCCGCACCGTTGGCATGAGCGCCCGCGCACGCTGGATCGCGCACCTCGACATGGACGCGTTCTACGCGTCGGTCGAGCTGCTGCGCTATCCGGAGCTGCTGGGCCGCGCGGTCGTCATCGGCGGCGGACGGCGCCACCAGCCGCAGCGGCACACCGATGGCAGCGTGCAGTTCGCGACGCTCGCCGACTACGCCGGGCGGGGCGTCGCCACCACCGCGACCTACGCCGCGCGCGCCTTCGGCGTGCACTCCGGCGTCGGTCTGATGAAGGCGGCCGTGCTGGCGCCGCACGCGGTGCTGCTGCCGACCGACTTCGAGCGCTACCGCGAGTTTTCGCGCCGCTTCAAGGCAGCCGTGGCCGAGCGCGCGCCGGTGATCGAAGACCGCGGCATCGACGAGATCTACATCGACCTCAGCGACGTGCCCGGCGC
>JBDTUO010000168.1:0-6466 GCA_040007675.1 Rubrivivax sp. | reverse complement strand
CCATTGAGCGCGGCCGGCCACGGTGGCGGCACAGGGCGTGGCGGCGAGGCGCTGGCCGCGGCTGCCGCGGCGTTTGTGGTCGACGACGGCATGGAGTACGCGGCGGCCAAGCGCAAGGCGGCGCGCGACCGCTCGCGCCACGGCGAACGCGCTGGCCCGCTGCCGAGCAACGAACAGCTCGAGGCGGCGGTGCGCGAACACATCGTGCTGTTCCACAACGACACCCAGCCTGCTGAACTGCGGGCGCTGCGCGAGCTGGCGCTGCAGTGGATGGAGCGGCTCTCGACACTGCGCCCGCACCTCGGCGGCGCCGCGTGGCGCGGCACGGCGACCCGCCGGTCGGCGCTCCACGTCGACCTCTATTGCGACGACCCCAAGGTGGCCGAAATCGAACTGCTGAACCGCGGCCTGCACTTCGATGTCGACCTGCTGCACGAACGCCCCGGCCAGGAGCCGCGTTCGGTGCTGACCCTGGCCGCGCCGTGCCCGGCGCTCGGCGAGACGGTCACGCTGCACCTGTGCGTGCGCGATCTCGACGAGCAGCGCGGCGCGCTCAAGCCGGACGCCCAGGGCCGCAGCTGGCGCGGCGACGCGGGCGCGCTGCGGCGCCTGCTTGCGACGGAACCCGCGGCGTGACCCGCCGTCGTCGAACGGTACTGATCGCCGGCATCGGCGGCGCCGGCGTGCTGGCAGGCGTCGGCGCTGCGCTCTGGCGCGATGCGGTCACGCTGCGTGGGCCGTCTCCGGCCGCCGACCCGGCTGGGGGTGGCGCGGCGGAGGCGGCGCTGGTCGGCGCCGACGACGTCGTGCGGCCGGCCTTCTGGGGCCGCCGCTTCCCGCGCCCCGAGGGGGGCGAGCTGGAACTCGGTGCATTGCGCGGTCAGTTGCTCCTGCTCAACTTCTGGGCGACCTGGTGCGCGCCGTGCGTGCGCGAACTGCCGCTGCTCGACCGCTTCCAGCGCGCGCAGGCCGACGCTGGCTGGCGGGTGGTCGGCATCGCCGTGGACAGCCTGGGGCCCGTGCGAGAATTCCTGCAGCGCCAGCCGCTCGCCTTCGCGGTCGGGCTGGCCGGGCTCGAAGGCAGCCGCCTGTCGCGCCAGCTCGGCAATGCGGACGGTGCCCTGCCGTTCAGCGTCGTGATCGACCGCTCCGGCCGCGTGCGGGCCCGGGTGCGCGGCGAAACGACGGCGTCGCAGCTGGCGGCGTGGGCCGAGGACGCGCGCGCTTGGCCCTGACCGCAAACGAATCCAAACGATCTGATCGCGCCGGCTAAGGCTCGCAAATCATCAGAAAGTCGCTTAAAGTCGCGCCCCTGTCGGGATGATGCGGACCGGACCGGAAATGGCGTGCTGCCAACTGGTTCACCGATCACTTCGGTGAAGAAAGCGACGCAAGCCGTCGTGTTCCGAGGAGAACCATGGACCTGCGCAAGCTCAAGACCTTGATCGACCTCGTGTCGGAGTCCAACATCTCCGAACTCGAGATCACTGAAGCCGAAGGCAAGGTGAGGATCGTCAAGGCCGGCGCGGCGCCGCAGATGATGATGGCCGCCACGCCGTTCCATCCCCCCGCCGCCGACGCCCCGGTGGCCGCGGCTGCCGCCGCGGCAGCGCTGCCGGAAGAAGTGCCCGAGCGCACCATCACGTCGCCAATGGTCGGCACCTTCTACCGCGCGTCCAACCCGGGCGGCAAGGCCTTCATCGAGGTCGGCGGCGAGTTCAAGGAAGGCGACCCTGTCTGCATCATCGAGGCGATGAAGATCATGAACGAGATCGAGGCCGACTGCAGCGGCCGCATCGTGCGCATCCTGTGCGAGAACGGCCAGCCGGTCGAATTCGGCCAAGCGCTGTTCGTCGTCGAGTAGGTCCCGGACCAAGCGCCGGCCCGCATGTTCAAGAAGATCCTGATTGCCAACCGCGGCGAGATCGCGCTGCGCATCCAGCGCGCCTGCCGCGAGATGGGCATCCGCTCGGTCATCGTGTATTCGGTGGCCGACCGGGAGGCCAAGTACGTCAAGCTTGCCGACGAGGCGGTGTGCATCGGGCCGGCGCCGTCGGCCCAGAGCTACCTCAACATGCCGGCCATCATCTCGACGGCCGAGGTCACCGACGCCGAAGCGATCCACCCCGGCTACGGCTTCCTGTCCGAGAACGCCGACTTCGCCGAGCGCGTCGAGCGCAGCGGCTTCACGTTCATCGGGCCAGCTCCGGAATCGATCCGGCTGATGGGCGACAAGGTGTCCGCCAAGCAGGCGATGATCCGCGCCGGCGTGCCCTGCGTGCCCGGCTCGGAAGGCGCCCTGCCGGAGGACCCGAAGGAGATCGTCCGCATCGCGCGCGGGGTCGGCTACCCGGTGATCATCAAGGCCGCCGGCGGCGGCGGCGGGCGCGGCATGCGGGTCGTGCACACCGAGGCGGCGCTCCTGAACGCGGTGCAGACCACGCGCGCCGAGGCCGGCGCCGCGTTCGGCAACTCCGCGGTCTACATGGAGAAGTTCCTCGAGCATCCGCGCCATATCGAGATCCAGGTGATGGCCGACGGCTACAAGAACGCGGTCTGGCTCGGCGAGCGCGACTGCTCGATGCAGCGCCGGCACCAGAAGATCATCGAGGAGGCGCCGGCGCCGGGCATTCCGCGTCGCATGATCGAGAAGGTCGGCGACCGCTGCGCCGCCGCCTGCAAGAAGATCGGCTACCGCGGCGCGGGCACCTTCGAGTTCCTGTTCGAGGGCGGCGAGTTCTACTTCATCGAGATGAACACACGCGTGCAGGTCGAACACCCGGTGACGGAGATGGTCACCGGTATCGACATCGTGCAGATGCAGATCCGGGTGGCCGCCGGCGAGAAACTGCCGTTCACGCAGCGCCAGGTGCAGATGCGCGGCCACGCGATCGAGTGCCGGGTGAACGCCGAGGACCCGTTCAAGTTCACACCGTCGCCCGGCCGCGTGACGATGTGGCACCCGCCGGGCGGGCCCGGCGTGCGGGTCGACTCGCACATCTACACGAACTACGTCGTGCCACCGAACTACGACTCGATGGTCGGCAAGATCATCGTGCACGGCGACACACGCGAGCAGGCGCTGGCGCGCATGCGCACGGCGTTGTCGGAGACGGTGGTCGAAGGCATCCAGACCAACATCCCGCTGCACCGTGAACTGATGGTCGACGCCAATTTCGTCGAAGGCGGCACCAGCATCCACTACCTGGAAGGCTGGCTGCAGCAGCACCGGCGCTGACCCGGGCGGGCCCACCACGACAGCAGCTGAACGCGGGCAAGCGCAATGTTCGAACTCGTGCTGCGCGTGCCCCGGGCGCTGGTCGAACCGCTGTCGGACGCGCTCGGGGATGCGCTCGATGCCCTGTCGGTGTCGGTCGAGGATGCCGATGCCGACACCGCTGCCGAGCAGGCACTGTTCGGCGAACCCGGCGAACCGCCGCCGCCGCCCGGCTGGTCGCGCTCGACGCTGCGCGCGCTGTTCCCGACCGAGCGTGCGGCCGAGTCCGCTGCCGCCTGGCTGCTGGCCCAGGACGCAGACTCCGGCGTCGTGCTGCAGGCGGTGCAGGCCGTGCCGGACCAGGACTGGGTGCGGCTGACGCAGTCACAGTTCGAACCGGTGCCGATCACCGATCATTTCTGGATCGTGCCGAGCTGGCACCAGCCGCCAGCAGCGGCGACGACGCTGATCCGGCTCGACCCCGGCCTGGCATTCGGCACCGGCACCCATCCGACCACCCGCATGTGCCTGCGCTGGATCGCGCGCGAAACACCAACCGATGGCGCCGGCTGGGGCCGCGTGCTCGACTATGGCTGTGGCTCGGGCATCCTCGCGATCGGGGCCGCATTGCATGGCGCGCGTGAGGTCACCGCGGTCGACATCGACCCCGCGGCAGTGGGCGCCACGCAGGCCAATGCACAGGCCAACGGCGTGCAGCTCACGGCCGGCCTGCCCGATCTGGCGGTGGGGTGTTATGCGCTGGTGCTGGCCAACATCCTCGCGACGCCGCTGAAGCTGCTGGCGCCGCTGCTGTCTGCCCATGTGGATGTCGGTGGACATCTCGTGCTGGCCGGCATCCTGGAGCGCCAGGCCGACGAGCTGATCGCGGCCTACGCACCGTGGCTGTCGCTGAGCGTCGCCGACCGCGCCGACGGCTGGATCCTGATGGTCGCGCAACGTGCCGTGACGCCCGCGCCATGAGCCTGGCCACCCGTTGCCGCGCCTGCGGCACCGTGTTCCGCGTGGTGCAGGACCAGCTGCGCGTGTCCGACGGGTGGGTGCGCTGCGGCCGTTGCAGCGAGGTCTTCAATGCGGTGGAGCACCTGGTCGACCTGTCACTGCACACGCCTGGCGAAGCGGGGCCCGGCGCGGTCGTGCCGAGGGCCGCGACTGCGGCGCCGTCGGTCGCCCGGTCCGTCGATGGCGAGCCGACGCCGGCGTGGATCGAAGACACCGTCGTCGACCCGGGTCCGGGGGAGGCGATCGATCCGTCGGCGCCGCTCGACGTCGACCTCGCGGCGATCGAGGCGATGCCGGCAACGGCGGTGGCGGCAACGGCGGTGGCGGTCGCGGAGCCCGCGTCGGGGCTCAGCGCCTTCGATCGCGACGATTCGGCATGGCACGGCGGCGCGGAGAAGGCGCTGATCGAGGCCTCGGACGAGGCACTCTGGAACGCACCGCAGGCGTGGCCGGATGAGGCGTCCGTCGAGGAGCCACTCGACGAACCGATTGAACTGAGGGTGCCCGGCATGCGGCATGCGTCGCAGCAGGACGATGCCGACGATGACCCCTTGCCGTCCGACTTCGGCGAGGGCCTCGAAGAGCCGGAGCCGTCGGTGAGTGGGGGCGCCAGCGGCGCCGCTGACCTCGTCGGCGGGCCCGTGCCCTCGTCACTCGATGACCCGGCGGCGGACGACGCGGGTCACGCGGATGCCGTCGGGCCTGCGCCCCGATTCCTGCGCGACGCCGAGCGCGCCGCACGCTGGCGGCAGCCGCGCGTGCGTGCGGCGCTGGCCGGCGCGGCACTCGCCGCCGGGGCAGTGCTGCTGCTGCAGGTCATGCTCGTGCAGCACGACCTCGTTGCGGCGCGCTGGCCCGCGCTGCGGCCGGCGGCGAACGCGCTGTGCGATGTCGCGGGCTGCCGGGTCGAGCCGCCGCGCCGGATCCAGGCGCTCACGGTCGACAGCAGCGCGCTCGTGCGCGCACCCGACGGCGATGGCACCTATCGCCTCGCAGTCGTGCTGCGCAACCACGACACGCTGGTGGTCCGCGCGCCTGCGGTCGAGCTGAGCCTCACGGATGCGCTCGGGCAGACGGTCGCCCGGCGCGTGCTGGCGCCGGCCGAACTCGGCGCCCGGCGCGCGGGCATCGCCGCCGGGGCCGAGCTGTCGCTGGCCACGCTGCTGCGCAGCGCCGACCCGGCCGTCGCCGGCTATACGATCGAGATCTTCTACCCCTGACGCCGGCGGCGCGTGCGTGCGCCGTCGCGTTCTCCTGGAGACCTGCGCATGCCCGCCCTGATCTGCGGATCGCTCGCGTTCGACACCATCACCACGTTCCCCGGCCGCTTCGCGCAGCAGATCCTGCCGGATCAGGTGCATATCCTGAACGTCTCGTTCCTGGTGCCGACCCTGCGGCGCGAATACGGTGGCTGCGCCGGCAACATCGCCTACACGCTGCATGCGCTGGGGGGTGCGCCGATCGTGATGGCAGCCCTCGGCGACGACGGGTCCGACTACCTGGCCCGCTTGCGCGGCTGGGGTGTCGACACCTCGCTCGTGCGCCGCATCGACGGCAGCTACACGGCGCAGGCGTTCATCATCACCGACGCCGACAACAACCAGATCACCGCCTTTCATCCGGGTGCGATGCAGCTCGCGCATGAAACCGTGCTGCCGCAGCGCGGCGACCTGCGGATCGCCATCGTCGCGCCGGACGGCCGCGACGCGATGCTGCAGCACGCGTCACAGCTGGAGGCAGCGGGCGTCCCCTTCGTCTTCGACCCGGGGCAGGGGTTGCCGATGTTCGACGGCGACGACCTGCGGCGCTTCGTCGCGCAGGCGCGCTGGGTGGCGGTGAACGACTACGAAGGCCGCATGTTGTGCGATCGACTCGGCAGCGACCTGGCGACCTTGTCCCGCAGCGGCCTGGACGGCGTCGTCGTCACCCTCGGCGCGGACGGATGCGACGTCTGGCAGCACGGCGAACGGCGGCACGTGCCGGGCCGGACAGCCTCGGCGGTGGTCGATCCGACGGGGTGCGGCGATGCCTTCCGCGCGGCGCTGCTGTACGGCCTGGAGCGCGGCTGGTCGCTGGAGCGCTGCGTCGACCTGGGCAACCGGGTCGGGGCGATCAAGATCGCCAGCCGCGGTGGGCAGAACCACGTGATCGACCGCGCCGCGCTCGCGCTGGACTGAAGCGCCGGCACGCCACTCACGAGGCGCAGGAAAAAGCCCGGCCGTGCAGGGC
>JBDTUO010000167.1:0-6466 GCA_040007675.1 Rubrivivax sp. | reverse complement strand
AACGGCGCCAGCACCTGCGCGCCGGGCGAGACGGTGCAGGCCTGTCCGCTGAAGAAACCGCACCTCGTGGAACTGGTGGAGGTGGTGGCGCGGTCGCCGCTGCGCAGCGTGGTCGGCGCCGGCGCGAAGTCTGCCAAGCTGGCCGAGTCCACCGCGCGCAAGGACAAGTCCAAGGGGGGTGCCTACAAGCAGTACATCAACCTCGGCAAGGACATCGACGGTGCCGCCCAGCGCCACCCGGAATACGGTCGTCCGGTCGAGTTGCGCGCGCGGGTCGAGGGTGAAGGCTCGTTGGCCGGGCTGACGGTCGAGTTCCGCCACGTGCTGACGCCAGGCAAGGATCGACCCGCCGGCATGACCGGCGTCGTCAAGGAGGGATTCAGTGCCGCCGGCGGCGTCGCCACGACCACCGCCACGACCGACGCCGACGGCTGGACCGGCACGATCGAATTCCACCTGTCCCAGTACGCAGGCGACCGCTTCGAGGTCTTCGCGAAGCTGTCCGATGGCGCCGGCGGCGAGAAGAGCATCGGCAAGTTCGAGGTCTGGCGCAAGTTCTGGTACCAGGTCACGCGGGCTCACACCCACGTGGTGCCGGCGCCGGCGAAGTCGGTCGCGGCCTACGAGGCGGTCTGCGCCGACATGCTGGCCGCCGACGAAGTGACCTTCACGAAGGCGACGGCCCCGGCCGGTGCGTTCTACCCTGGCTGGATGATGACGGTCGGCGGCGCAGACGCCGATGAGTCCGTGATCGGCGGCCACAACCGCCTCAAGTTCTACGAGAAGTTCAAGCCCGAACCGGGGAAACCGGTCAAGGGCCACCTGATCGTCTGCCGCCACCAGTGGGACCCGGCTGCTGCCGTCAGCGGCCTGGCCAGCGTGCTCGTGAGGACCAGTCCCTCGCAGGAGATCCCCGTCAAGCTCGGCTCCTGGAACTCGGGGATCGTGAAGCCGGCGCTCGAGGGGAATCTGGTCGCGTTCGGCAAGTGGTCAAAGGGCGCCGCCCACGGCGCGCTGACCGACGCCGACATCGTGGTCGAGAAGGGCCGCAGCGGACTCGACATCGTCAAGGTGCGGCTGCCCGCCGGCGCGCCCGACCCGACGAAGGGCGCGGTGCGGGTTCAGCTCAAGCTGAACTACGGCAAATACTGGGGCGGCGAGTCGAACGACCACCAGATGCTGATCGTCTACGACGGCGACGCCAAGGCATTCAACCAGGCGGTGTCGCACGAGTTCGGGCACGGCTTCAGCCTCACGCCGTCGGCGGGCAAGCAGACCGCGCCGCTGACCAAGCACACCACCTACTACTACAACGACCAGGGCGGCCAGGGCCCGCATTGCCACACCGGGGCCACGCTGGTGGTCGACAAGGACATGACGTCGGGCAAGCGCTGGGACAACGGCAGCTGCATCATGTACCACCAACTGAACCCGCCGACCTGCACGCAACTGTTCTGCGCATCCTGCGAGCCGCACCTGAAGCTCAAGGACATGCAGATCCTCAAGACCGCCCGATGATCGGCAGGATGCCTGGTGCGCTGATCGGGCTGGCCCTGCTGGTGGCCCCGGCGGTCGGGCTGGCACAACGAGGAACGTCAATGGCCCCCACCGAGACCACCCCGATCGTCGCCCTGATGCAGCGCGCCGCGCCGGCGCTGCTCCGGGGCGATCCGGACGCACTGCAGCAACTCGAGCTGGACGCCGCGGACGAACCGTTCCGCGGCATCGCGCTGCTGGCCCCCGCGCAGGCCCCGCCCTCGGGCGCGCTGCCGGTGGTGATCCTGGTGCAGAAGTCGTCGATGCGCGGATGGGAGGTCACCGAAGAGCCCAACCTGCTGCTCGCCGCGTTCGACGGCGACACCGGCGCGCTGCAGATCGCGCGTGCGCTGGACACCGAGCCCGGCGGCAAGACGCCGGCGCCGAACCTGCGGCGTCCCCCGCGGCCACCGGCGGCCGCAGAGCAGACGACGATGACGAACACCTATCACGTAGACGCACGGGCCCGCCTGCCGACGCTGCCCCAGTCCCGCGCGCTGGTGCTGCGTGCGCTGGCGTTCGACTGGATCTCCGATCCCGTGCGCGTGAGCTTGCACGCCCGACCTGCGCCCGTGCCACCCACGATCGATCCGCTGCCGACCACGAAGCCCGGCCAGTTGCCGACCTACGAGGTCTCGAAACACCATCCGCCGACTCCCGACCTGGGGGTCGCGGCCCGGATAGAACGCACCCGTGACGGACACCCGACGCTGCTCGGCAGCTTTGCGCTGGCGGCGGCGCCCGAACGTCGGTTGCCCGCGCCACTGGCGCTGCCCACCGCTGCCGGCACGCAACAGGCGGTGGCGGTCGTCCCGGTGACGCTCGCGCTCGTGACGCTGGACAGCGCGCGCACCATCATCCGGCGTTGGGTGGTACCGGTGTTCGGCGCCTCGCAGGTCCCGGCCGCGCAGCGCCTGGTCGGTCACTTCGCACTCGATCTGCGCGACCTGATGCCGTCCGGCTCGGCCGAGGACGCAGCCATGCAGGTGGCCTACGTCTTCATGGACCAGCACGTGGCCGGCCCGCTGACCCTGCCCGGCGCGCCGCGGCGTTGACGCTATCCTTGGCGCCCCAGGAGAAAAACCATGTCCGCTCATCCCTTCCAGTGGGACGACCCGTTCCACCTCGACGATCAGCTCAGCGACGACGAGCGCGCGGTGCGCGACGCCGCGCACGTCTATTGCCAGGAAAAACTGCAACCCCGAGTGCTGATGGCGGCGCGGCATGAGCGTTTCGAGCGCGAGATCATGAACGAGATGGGCGCACTCGGCCTGCTCGGCAGCACGATCGACGGCTATGGCTGCGCCGGCCTGAACCATGTCTGCTACGGCCTCGTCGCGCGCGAGGTCGAACGTGTCGACTCGGGCTACCGCAGTGCGATGAGCGTGCAGAGCTCGCTCGTGATGCACCCGATCCACGCGTATGGCTCCGAGGCGCAGCGCGACAAGTACCTGCCCCGGCTCGCCACCGGCGAATGGGTCGGCTGCTTCGGCCTCACCGAGCCCAACCACGGCAGCGATCCGGGCAGCATGGTCACCCGCGCGACCCCTGTCGACGGCGGCTATGTGCTCAAGGGCGCGAAGATGTGGATCACCAACAGCCCGGTCGCCGACGTCTTCGTCGTCTGGGCCAAGAAGGCCGACGCTGGCGGCACGGTCGGCGGCCAGGAAAGCATCCACGGCTTCATCCTCGACAAGGGCATGAAGGGCCTGTCGGCACCCAAGATCGAGGGCAAGATGAGCCTGCGTGCCAGCGTCACCGGCGAGATCGTGATGGACGATGTCTTCGTGCCGGAGGCGAACCTGCTGCCCGGCGTGAACGGCCTGAAGGGGCCGTTCGGCTGCCTGAACAAGGCGCGCTACGGCATCGCCTGGGGTGCACTCGGCGCGGCCGAGTTCTGCTGGCACGCCGCGCGCCAGTACACGCTGGATCGCCAGCAGTTCGGTCGCCCGCTGGCGCAGACCCAGCTCGTGCAGAAGAAGCTCGCCGACATGATGACCGAGATCGCGCTCGGGCTGCAGGGCTGCCTGCGGGTCGGCCGCCTGCTCGACGAAGGACGCGCTGCGCCGGAGATGATCTCGCTGATCAAGCGCAACTCGTGTGGCAAGTCGCTCGAGATCGCGCGCATGGCACGCGACATGCACGGCGGCAACGGCATCCACGACGAGTATCACGTGATCCGCCACATGATCAACCTCGAGACGGTCAACACCTACGAGGGCACGCACGACGTGCACGCGCTGATCCTCGGCCGATCGCAGACCGGCCTGCAGGCCTTCTTCTGATCAACGGCCTGCTGGCCGAGTTCGGCCTGTCGCACTGGAAGGGGGCCCTCGGCGCTCTGGTGCTGCCGCCGCTGCCGCTGATCGGCCTGGTGCTGATCGGCGGCCTGCAGTTGCGCAGGCGTGCCCACTTCGGCTGGTCGCTGCTGCTGCTCGGCTGCGTCGGGCTGTGGTTCTGTGCGACGCCGGCCGCCGGCCGCCTGCTGCGCGCGACTTTGCTGCATCCGCCACCGGCGCTCAGCCTGTCCGAGGTCGAGGCGCTGCGTCGCGCCGGCCCGACGGCACCGCCGACCGCGATCGTGGTGCTCGGCGCCGGCCGGCGCGCGCTGGCGCCCGAATACGGCACCTCCACGCTGAACCCCACCACTATCGAACGCCTGCGCTACGCGCTGTGGCTGTCACGCCAGACCGGTCTGCCGGTGGGCTACACCGGTGGCATCGGCTACGGCGCCGAACCCGGGCCGTCGGAGGCCGAGATCGCTGGCCGCATCGCCGAGCGCGAGTTCCAGCGTCCGCTGCGCTGGGTCGAGAGTCGTTCGCGCGACACGACCGAAAACGGCATGCTGATGGCCCCGATGCTGCGCGACGCCGGCATCCGCCGGCTCGTGCTGGTGACGCACGATTACCACCAGCCGCGTGCGCTGCGCGCGTTCACGAACGCCGCCAAACACATCGGCTGGACGGTCGAGATGATCCCCGCCCCGGTCGGGCTGCACGAGCCTGGCCCGTGGCAGGCGAACGACTTCCTGCCCGGCGGCGCCGGTTTCCGCGACACCTGGCTGGTGCTGCACGAGGCGCTCGGCCTGCTGGCGGGCTCGTAGCGTCCCGACGACACACCGGCGTGCTCCGCCGCGTCAGACCAGCAGCGCGACGATGAAGACGCCGACCATCACGAACGCGATCACTACCTTGGCGATCATGCCGACCATTACACCGATCCAGGTCGCGACGCCCACGCGCATTGCGTGGCCGTGGTCGCGCTGCGCCAGGTACTGGCCGAGCGCGGCGCCGACGAGCGGCATGAACAGCACACCGACAAGACCCATGAACAGCCCGACGACGGTGCCGATCGCCGCGCCTATCAGGGCCTGGCGGCTGGCGCCCGCGCGCCTGGCGCCGAGCAGCGCGGCCGCGTAGTCCAGCACCCACGACAGCACCGCGAGCGCGGCCACCGCCGCCAGCGTGCCGACGCCGATGCGCGTGAAGTCGTCGATCCAGGCGCCGAGCACGATCCCGCCGAGTACGAGCGCCGTGCCTGGCAGCGCGGGCAGCACCGCGCCCGCGATGCCGAGCGCGATCAGCAGCACGCTCAGCGTCCACCACAGTGCATCGATCGACATGTTCTTTTCACCCTGGTGCCCGGCGCGGCCGGCGGCCGTCGCTTCGGGGGAGCATAAGCGGCCCTGCCGGGCGCCGCGGCGCAGCGAGGGACTCGACGAGAATCGGGCACCGCATGTCATCGATGCCCGACCCCGCCCCGCTGCGTGCGCACCGCAGTTTCATGCGCCTGTGGTGGGCCCGGCTCGCCGGCGTCGGCGCCGGCCAGATGCTGATGGTCGCAGTCGGCTGGCAGATGTACGAGCTCACCGGATCGGCCTGGGACCTCGGACTCGTCGGACTGCTGCAGTTCCTGCCGGCGCTGCTGCTCGCGTTGCCGGCCGGGCAACTGGTCGACCGCCGGCACCGGGCCCGCATCCTGGCACTGTGCATGGCGACACTCGGTGCCGCAGCGTTGCTGCTGGCGCTGGCCAGCGCGGGCGGCTGGGCATCACGTTCACTGCTGCTGCTGGTGTCGGTCGGCCTCGGGGCCGTGCGTGCGTTCCAGATGCCGGCGACGCAGGCGCTGACCCCGCTGCTGGTGCCACCGGCGCTGCTGTCGCGCGCCATCGCGTTCAGTTCCGGCGGCATGCAGATGGCCGTGATCGCCGGGCCCGCGCTCGGCGGCTTTGCCTATGCGCTCGGCCCGACTGCGGTCTACCTGATCTGCAGCGCGTTGTTCGTCGTCGCCGCGGTGCTCGCGCTGCGCATCCGCTACGCCCGCACGACGCCGCCGATCGAGCCGCCGGGCTGGGCCACCGTGCTCGCCGGCGTGCACTTCGTCTGGCGCCACCCGGTCGTGCTGGGCGCGATCTCGCTGGATCTCTTCGCGGTGCTGCTCGGCGGCGCCACGGCGCTGCTGCCGATCTTCGCCAAGGACGTGCTGCACGTCGGTCCGGCCGGGTTGGGCCTGTTGCGCGCCGCGCCCGCCGCCGGCGCGCTCGTGATGGCGGTATGGATGGCGCGCCACCCGATCCGGCGCCGCGCCGGACGCAAACTGCTGGTCGCGGTGGCGATCTACGGCCTGGCGACGATCGTGTTCGGCCTGTCGACGCAGTTCATGCTGTCTGCCGTGGCCCTCTTCGTCGCCGGTGCGGCCGACATGGTCAGCGTCGTCGTCCGCCAGACGCTGGTACAGCTCGAAACGCCGGACGCGATGCGCGGACGGGTCAGCGCCGTCAACGGTCTGTTCATCGGCGCGTCGAACCAGCTCGGCGAGTTCGAATCGGGTGCGACCGCGGCGCTGCTCGGCGCCGTCGGGTCGGTGCTGCTGGGCGGCATCGGCACGCTGGTGGTGGCGCTGCTGTGGCACCGCCTGTTCCCGGCGCTGG
>JBDTUO010000166.1:0-6480 GCA_040007675.1 Rubrivivax sp. | reverse complement strand
GGGGCGCCTGTCGAGCGCGCCGTCGGCGCCGTCCGCCGCAAATCCCATGTCGCCGGCGGACAGTGGCAAAAAAATGGGAGCCCGGTGAGGGGCTCCCAACAGGTCGCTTCTGTCCGCCCCGGCACGGCGCGGGTAAGGCATCCGTTCGTGGCAACGCCAGTATATTTGATCAAATGCGTCATGGGTATCCGGATGTTTCCGGAGTCGGTGAAAAAAATCACGCCTCGCGATGGCGCTCCGCCGGCGGCCGACGCGCTGAGACAATGCTGCGATGCCTGACTGGACCCTGCTGCTGCTCGGCGCCCTGACCCTGCTGACGCTGATCGGCATCGTGTTCCTGGGCCTGTTGTGGCACGCGGCGCGCCGGCCGGCGGACGGGGCACCGCTCGAGCGGCTGGAGCGCGAGCTGCGTGACGAGATGGGCCGCCAGTCGCAGGGGACCCGGGCCGACCTCGGCACCTTCCAGCGCATGCTGATGACGCAGGCGGGCGAGGTTGCGCGCGGCCAGAACGAACAGATCGACGGCTTTCGCACGCAGCTGGCGACGACGCTGGCGGCGCTCGCGCGCCAGGCGCAGGAGCTGCAGGAGTTGCTCGGGGCGCAGTCGCAGTCGCTGCGCGGCGCTCTGCTGCAGCAGGCGCAGGCGGGGCGCGAAGCGCAAGACCTTGCGCTGCAACGCAGCGCGGCCGCGGTCGAGCAGCGGCTGGCGCAGCTCCAGCAGGGTAACGAAGCCAAGCTCGAGCAGATGCGCGCCACCGTCGACGAGAAGTTGCACGCGACGCTCGAGCAACGCCTCGGCGAGAGTTTTCGCCAGGTCGCCGAGCGGCTCGAACAGGTGCACCGCGGCCTGGGCGAGATGCAGTCGCTCGCGCGCGATGTCGGCGCACTGAACCGCGTGCTCACCAACGTCAAGACGCGCGGCATCTTCGGCGAGGTGCAGTTGGCGGGGCTGCTCGAACAGGTGTTCACCGTCGAGCAGTACGCCACCAACGTCGCGACCGTGCCCGGCCGCGGCGACCGGGTAGAGTTCGCGATCAGGCTGCCCGGCCGGGGACCCCGCGGGGTCGGCGGCGACGAGCCGCTGTGGCTGCCGATCGACGCCAAGTTTCCGCGCGAGGACTACGAGCGCCTGCTCGACGCCCACGAGCGCGCGGATGCACCGGGCGTGGAGGCGGCCGGAAAGGCGATGGAGGGGCGCCTGCGGGTCGAGGCGCGCTCTATCCGCGAGAAGTACGTGTCGCCACCGCACACGACCGACTTCGCGATCCTGTTCGTGCCGACCGAGGGCCTGTATGCCGAGGCCCTGCGACGGCCCGGACTGGTCGAGGCGCTGCAGCGCGAGCACAAGGTGATGCTGGCTGGCCCGACGACGCTGCTGGCGACGCTCAACAGCTTGCAGATGGGTTTTCGTACGCTCGCGCTGGAGCAGCGCTCGGCCGAAGTCTGGGAAGTGCTCGGCGCCGTCAAGACCGAGTTCTCGAAGTTCGGCGACGTGTTGGCCAAGACACGTCGCAAGCTCGACGAAGCGCGCTCGACGATCGACCAGGCCGAGGTCCGCACCCGGGCGATGACGCGCCAGCTGCGCAGCGTCGAAGCGCTGCCGGACGCACGCGCCGCGCAGGTGCTGCCCCGGCCGACCGGCGGCCTCGGCGCCGCGGACCGCGCCGACAGTTCCGCGGCCGATCCCGGCGACGCGGTCGACCGCCGCGAGGCCGAGCCCGACGACGCTGCGGCTCGGTCCCCGGTCACATGAGCCCGCCGGGCCGCCCCAAGGGCGAATGCCGGAGGGCGCAGCCCGAAGGGGGTCCAGTCAGCCCGCCGGGCCGCCCCAAGGGCGAAGTCCGCAGGGCGCAGCAAGAAGCACGGCCAGCGGGCTCCGTAGCGCCAGCGTGAGCGCCGCTCCCGCCGACCCCGCACCGGCGTCCGGCCGGCCGCCGCTGGCGCGCCTGCTGCTGGCCCTCATCGTCGGCCAGACCGGGCTGCACGCGGCGATGACCGGGCTGCGCATGGCCGCTCCGCTCGACGCGCTCGCGCTGGGTGCCAGCACCTGGCGGGTCGGCGTGCTGATGGGCCTGTTCGCCGCCGCCGGCGTGGCGCTGGCGCTCGCGGCCGGCCGCATGGCCGACCGATACGGCTACCACCGACCGCTGCGGCTGGCGGTGGCCCTCGCGTGCGGCGGCTTGCTGCTGGCCGCGGCGTCGACGCTCGCGGGCGGCGGCTGGCGCTTTGCGCTGCTCGCGCTGGCGGCGATCCTGGCCGGCGCCGGCGCCAACCTCGGACTGATCGTGGTGCAGCGCACCGGCGGGCTGCTCGCCCGCAGCGCCGTGGAGCGGGTGCGCATTTTCAGCTGGCTCGGCATCGCGCCGTCGTTCGCCAGCGTCGTCGGGCCGGTGACGGCGGGTGTGCTGATCGACGAGGCCGGCTTCGGCGTCGCCTACCTCGCGCTGCTCGTGTTGCCGCTGGCCAGCCTGTGGTCGGCGCGCGGCGTACCGCCGCAGCCGCTGCCCGCGCGGCCCGCCGAGCGGCGCCCGGCGTGGGAACTGCTGCGCCTGCCGGGCATGAAGCGTCTGCTGCTGATCAACTGGTTGCTGTCGATGGGCTGGGACGTGCACTCGTTCGCGGTGCCTATCCTCGGCCACGGTCTCGGCTTCTCGGCCACCACGATCGGGCTCGTGCTCGGCAGCTTCACGCTCGCGGTCACCGGGGTCCGCGTGCTGATCCCGCTGCTGGCCGAGCGGCTGCGCGAGACCACGGTGCTGCGCGGCGCGATGCTCGGGGCGGCGGCTGTGTTCGCGCTGTACCCGTTCGCCGGCACGCCGCTGAGCATGGCGGCCTGCGCGCTCGCGCTCGGGGTGCTGCTGGGCAGCGTGCAGCCGATGATGCTGTCGCTGCTGCACCACGTGACGCCGGACGACCGGCATGGCGAGGCGCTGGCCGTTCGTTCGATGACGATCAACGCCGCCAGCGCGGTGATGCCGCTGCTGTTCGGGGCCGCGGGTGCGGCCGTGGGCGCCGCCGCGCTGTTCTGGGTCGTCGGTGCGGCGATCGGTGCCGGATCGACCGTGGTACGGCGCCTCGAAACGACAGGGTGACGCCGGCGCGCGGACCCGCGGCGGTCAGCGCGCGGTCAGAAGCGGATGCCGCTCGCGGGAGTGGTGTCGACGGCGGGCGCCGGGCGCACCGCCTCGGGCGCCCGTGCGACCGGGGCCGGAGTCGCCGCCGGCGTGCGTGCCACCAGCGGCTGCGGAGGCGGCGGCGCCCAGGCACGCGGCAGGCGCGACTCGGTCGGGTAGCCGGCCGCGTCGAGGTACGCCGACCAATCGGGTTGCGAGTAGCCGCGCAGCACCTGACCGCCGACCTGCAGCGCCGGCAGGCTGCGCGTGCCGGTCAGGCGCTCGAGCGCGCCGACGTCGTCGGCGCTCAGCACCTGACGTTCCGCATACGGCACACCGCGCTGCTGCAACAGTTGCCGGCCGCTGTCGCACGGCGCACATTCCTTGGAGCTGTACAGGGTGACCGGGAAGCGGGCGCCGATGCGCTGCAGCTCGGCCGGCAGCGGCGGGTTGTTCGACGCGGCGTCTGCAGGTGAGCCGCCGCCGGGCCCGATCGACTGCACGCGGCCGCCAGCATCGGGTGGCGGGCGGTCGGTGTAGGTGACGCGGCCGTCGGGGCCGACGACCTTGTACTGCGCGGCGGCGGGGGCCATTGCCAGAACCGTCAGCAGCGCGGCGACGGTGAAGGCGGCGGGCAGGCCGGCGGGGCGGCAACGGGGCAGGGCAGCGGTCATGCCCGAATCTAATCCAGCCGCGGCCCGTGCCTCAAGCCAGGCCGTGCTGGCGGAGCAGGGAATCGATGCGTGGTTCACGCCCGCGGAAGGCCAGGAAGCTTTCGCGCGTCGGCCGGCTGCCGCCGACCTCCAGCACCTCCTCGCGCCAGCGACGCCCGGTGTCGGCGTCGAACAGGCCGTTCGACTCGAAGGCCTCGAAGGCGTCTGCGGCCATCACCGCGGCCCAGTCGTAACCGTAGTAACCGGCTGCATACCCGCCGTCGAACACATGCGAGAACGCGTGCGGGTAGCGGTCCTGCGGCGGGCGCGGCAGCACCGCCACCTCGGCCGCGACTTCCCGCGCGAGGGCCATCACATCGCTAACGCCGTTCACGACGCCGGGCTCGGCGTGCAGCCGCCAGTCGAACAATCCGAACTCGATGCCGCGCAGCAGCCGAAGCCCGGCCTGGAAGTGCCGCGTGCCGAGCAAGCGCTGAAACAGGTCGCGCGGCAGCGACGCGCCGGTGTCCGTGTGCGCGCTCAGTCGCTGCAGCACGGGCCACTGCCACGCAAAAGATTCCATGAACTGGCTCGGCAACTCGGCGGCATCCCACTCGACCCCGGCGATGCCGGCGACGGCGCGCTCGTCGATGCGCGTCAGCAGGTGGTGCAGGCCGTGGCCCAGTTCGTGGAACAGCGTCACGACCTCGTCGTGCGACAGGCGCGACGGCCGGCCCTCCTGCGGCGGAGCGAAGTTGCAGACCAGGGTCGCGAGTGGCCGTTGCAGCGTGCCGTCGGGCCGGCGCCAGCGCGACCGCGATTCGTCCATCCAGGCGCCCGACTGCTTGCCGGCACGCGCGTACGGGTCGAGCAGCAGCGCGCCCAACGGCACCCCGTCGCGCTCGAGGCGCCAGCCGCGCACGTCGGGATGCCAGGCGTCGACGGTCAGCGGCACGAATTGAACGCCGAACAGCGCCCGCACCAGATCGAACAGCCCGTCGAGCACCTGCGGCAGCGGGAAGTAGGGCCGCAGTGACTCGTCGTCGACGCCGTGCACGGCGCGCTTGAGCTGCTCCGAAGCCCAGGCGATGTCCCAGGGCTCGAGCGACGCCAGTCCGAGCTCGGTGCGCGCGAAGCCGCGCAGCGTCTCGAGCTCGGCCAGTGCAGGCGGGCGCGCGCGGGCTGCCAGCTCACGCAGGAAGCCGGCGACTTGAGCCGGCGACCCCGCCATCTTGGGCACCAGCGACAGCGCGGCATAGCTCGGCTGGCCGAGCAGGGCCGCCTCTTCCTGCCGCAGCGCGACCAGTTCCAGCATCGTCGGGCCGTTGTCCCACGAGGCCGGGCCGAGTTCGCTCGCCAACGTGGCATGGGCGGTGTGCAGCGCCTCGCGCAGCGCGCGGTCGTCGGCGAATGCCATCACCGGGCCGCGGCAGGGCGCGTGCAGCGTGAGCTTGCAGCCGCCCAGACCATCGGCCGCGGCGGCGGCGCGCGCGGCAGCCACGGTGTCGGCCGGCACGCCCCCGAGCCGGTGCTCGCCGACGACGAGCGACCACGCGTCGGTCGCGTCCAGCAGGTGGTCACCGAAGGCCTGCGCGAGCTCGGCCTGGCGCGCGACGACGCTGTGGTGACGTTCGCGTGCAGCGCCCTCGAGCGCGGCGCCGCCGAGTTCGAAGTCGCGCAGCGCGTCGTGCACGACCTTGCGCCGCACCGGAGACAGCGTGTCGAAGGCGGGCGCCGCGGCGAGCGTGCACAGTCGATCGAAGAGCCGCGGGTCGGACGCCAGCCGCGTCATGAAGTCGGTCACGCGCGGCAGGTTCTCGGCGTGCGCGGCGCGCAGCGCCGGCCCATCGATCACAGACTGCAGGTGTTCAACCGTGCCCCAGGCACGCTCCAGGCGTTCCAGCGGCTGACCGAGCACGCGTTCGATCGTGTCGTAGTCGGGTGGCGTGGTGTCGTCGCCGATGGCCGTCAACGCCGCTTCGGCGTCGGCCAGCAGGCGATCGAGCGCCGGAGCGATGTGCACCGGATCGATCGCGCCGTACGCGGGCACGTCGGCCTCGCTCGCGGCGAGCGCCAGCAGCGGATCGGCCTCAGGCAACGGTGGCGGCCCCGGCAGCCTGTTCGGCAGCGTCCAGCGTGTTGGACAACAGCATCGTGATCGTCATCGGACCGACGCCGCCCGGCACCGGCGTGATCCAGCCGCCGTCGCCCAGCGCGTCGCGCACGGCGTCGAAGTCGACATCGCCGCACAGCTTGCCGTCGTCGCGCCGGTTCATGCCGACATCGATCACGACGGCGCCCGGCTTGACCATGTCGGCCCGCACGAGGTCGCGCCGCCCGACCGCGGCGACCACGATGTCGGCCTGCCGCGTGTGTGCGCCGAGGTCCGGCGTGCCGCTGTGGCAGATGGTCACAGTGGCGCCGGCGGCCAACAGCAGCAACGCCATCGGCTTGCCGACGGTGTTGCTGCGGCCGAGCACGACGGCGTGTTTGCCGCGCGGGTCGACGCCGGTGCGCTGCAGCAGCTTCATGCAGCCGAAGGGCGTGCAGGGCCGAAAGCCCGGCAGGCCGCTCATCAGCTTGCCGGCGCTGAGCACCGAGTAGCCGTCGACGTCCTTGCGGGTGGAAATCGCCTCGATCACGCGCTTCGGGTCGATCGCCTTGGGCAGCGGCAGCTGGACCAGGATGCCGTGCACCGCCGGGTCGGCGTTGAG
>JBDTUO010000165.1:0-6538 GCA_040007675.1 Rubrivivax sp. | reverse complement strand
CTGACCGACGAGCAGATCGACCGCCTCAAGCGCGGCGGCCACGACCTCGTGAAGATTCACGCCGCCTACGACGCTGCAGCGCGCACACGCGGCCGCCCCTGCGTGATCCTCGCGCAGACCAAGAAGGGCTACGGCATGGGCGAGTCCGGCCAGGGCCGCATGACGACGCACCAGCAGAAGAAGCTCGAGCGTGACGATCTGATCGCGTTCCGCAACCGCTTCGCGCTGCCGCTTGACGACGCCCAGGCGGCCGCGCTCGCCTTCGTGCGGCCGGCCGACGACAGCGAAGAGATGCGCTACCTGCACGCCCGCCGGCAGGCCCTCGGCGGCTGGCTGCCGCGACGGCGCGCGGACGCGCCGGCGGTGCCGGTGCCGGCACTGGCGTCATACGCGGGCTTCGCCACGGGGGCCGACGGCAAGGCGATGAGCACCACGATGGCCTTCGTGCGCATGCTGGCGACGCTGCTCAAGGACGAGGCGCTGGGCCCGCGCATCGTGCCCATCGTCGCCGACGAGGCGCGCACCTTCGGCATGGCCAACCTGTTCCGCCAGGTCGGCATCTACTCGAGCGCCGGCCAGACCTACGAGCCCGAGGACATCGGCTCGCTGATGAGCTACCGCGAGGCGACCGACGGCCAGATCCTCGAGGAAGGCATCAGCGAGGCGAGCGCGATCAGCAGCTGGACCGCGGCCGCGACCAGCTACTCGGTGCACGGCCAGCCGATGCTGCCGTTCTACATCTACTACTCGATGTTCGGCTTCCAGCGTGTCGGCGACCTGATCTGGGCCGCGGCCGACCAGCGCTCGCGCGGCTTCCTGCTCGGCGCCACCGCCGGCCGCACCACGCTCGGCGGCGAAGGCCTGCAGCACCAGGACGGCTCCAGCCTGCTCGCTGCCTCGACGGTGCCGAACTGCCGCGCCTACGACCCCTGCTTCGCCGGCGAGTTCGCGGTCATCCTGGACCACGGCATGCGCGCGATGCTGCTCGAGCGGCAGGACGTTTTCTACTACGTCACGCTGATGAACGAAAACTACGCGCAGCCCAGCCTGCCCGCCGGCGTGCACGCCGACCTGGTCAAGGGGCTGTACTGCCATGCGCTCCAGCCCGCGGCCGACCCGGTGGGTCACGTGCGCCTGCTGGGCTCGGGTGCGATCCTGCGCGAGGTCATCGCTGCGGCCGAGACGCTGGCGCAGGACTGGCACGTCGACTGCGAGGTCTTCAGCGCCACCAGCTTCAGCGAACTCGCGCGCGACGCGGCGGCGGTCGAGCGCTGGAACCGGCTGCACCCCGGGGCGCCGCCGCGCCAGAGCCACCTCGCGCAGCAGCTGCCGGGCGACGCGCCCGTGGTGATGGCGAGTGATTTCGTGCGCGCCTGGCCCGGCCTGATCGCCGAGTTCCTGCGGGCGCCCACCGTCACGCTCGGCACCGATGGTTTTGGCCGCAGCGACACCCGGGCGGCCTTGCGCGGATTCTTCGAAGTCGACCGGCGCCACGTCGTGCTGGCGGCGCTGACGGCGCTGCACGAACAGGGCCGGGTGTCGGCGGAGGTTTGCGCCGAGGCGATCCAGCGCTACGCCATCGACACCGAATCCGGCCCACCGTGGCAGCGCTGAGGCCAGCGCCGCAGTCGCCTGATGGCGCCGATCAGCTCAGCGCGGTCCAGACAGCGCCGTTGACACCGAGCAGCACCAGCGCGCCCAGCCCCGACGCCAGCAGGTGGCGCCAGCCGGCGCGCAGGTCGATGCCGAGCCGCACGGTCATGCAGCCCCACCAGACCATGACCAGCAGCGCCGCCATGTCCTGGCGGCCGAAGGCCTGACCCGACTGCACCATCGCGCCGACGCCGGCCAGCCACAGGCCGATCGCCATGATGCTGGTGGCGGTGGTTTCACCGAAGCTGGGGCGGCGCAGCGAGATGCCTAGGACGTTCATGGTCGGGCGCAAGGGGCTGGGGTTGGGACCGACGGCCACGCGGTGCGCGAGACGTCTGCGAGCCTCGAGAATAGGAGCGGCGCGCGGCCGGTGATCGTGCCAATACCGCACCGCCGCCGCGCCTGTTCGGCCGATCGACCGCGCGCCGGGCGGGCGCCGCCAGCCGCTCGCCGCTCGCCGCCCTCAGGCGGGCGCCCGGCGCGCCACCTGCTCGATCGCGTCGGCGATGCGTGGCAGCAGCGGCCGCGGCAGGTCGTGCCCCATGCCGGGCACGATATCGACGGTGGCCGCGCGCAGCGACCGCGCCAGGTCGTGCGCCGCCGCCACCGGCACCAGCGGATCATCGGCGCCGTGCACGATCGCCGCGGGTGCCGAGACTCGGCGCAGCAGCGGCGTGCGGTCAGCATCCGCCACGATGGCAACCAGCTGGCGCGCGGTGCCGGTCGGCCGCCAGGCACGCGCCACGCTGGCCTGCAGTTCGCGCCGCAGCGCGGCCGGCTCCGGGGGGTAGCCCGGGCTGCCGATCAGGCCGAACAGCTGCACCAGGTGGTCCACTATCGCTTCGGGTCCCTTGCCGCGCGGGCGCGCCAGCAGCGCGCGTTGCACCGCCGGCCGCGGCCCCGGCAGGCGGCGCGCTCCGCTGGTCGTCATCACCAGCGTCAGCGCGCGCACCCGCTGCGGCCAGGTCGCCGCCAGGTGCTGCGCGACCATGCCGCCCATCGACACGCCGCAGACGTCCGCCTGCGTGATGCCCAGCGCGTCCAGGACGCCGATCGAGTCGGCCGCGAGCTCGGCCAGCGCATACGGCGCGCGCACCGGCAGCCGCAGCCAGTGCCGCACCGAGGCCCAGGCCAGGTTCGGCACGCCGAGCGCCTCGAAGCCCTGACTCAGGCCGGCGTCGCGGTTGTCCAGGCGGACGACGCGGAACCCGCGCGCCACGAGGTCGTCGACGAGCGCGCGCGGCCACGCGGTCAGCTGCATGCCCAGGCCCATGATCAGCAACAGCGGACGGCCATCGGCGGGGCCATCGACCTCGACTTCCAGCGTGATGCCGTTCGCCTGCAGCTGCATCGCGCTCAAGGTTCGGAGGGGGCGGAATGCGTGGTCGGGTCGGCGACGACGCCGGTGCGGAAGAACCAGCGCCGAGCGCCGCGGGCATCGAAAGGCAACCAGCGCGCCGGATCCTGCGCCAGCCGATCGGCGACGGCGTAGAGCGCGAGCGGGTTGACGCCCAGGCCGAGGTGACTGGCGCCGAAGACCTCGACGTTCTCCGCCTGCGGTGCGGCGTCGTTCAGGCTGCAGCGCCAGGCGACGATGCCGTCGTGGCGGCTGTAGACCGATGTCGTCGGCACCGGAGGCGGCATGCGCAGCCCTGCGCGCCGCGTGTCGTCATGCGCCGAGCGGCCGCTGGCCCACTCGTAGAAGCGCCAGGCGTGCGTCGCCCGCGCCGGCCCCGCGAACGGAGAGCCGAGCGTGACGACACAGCGCACCTGCTGCGGCCTCTCCTTGGCGAGTTCACGCGCGAACACGCCGCCCAGGCTCCAGCCGACCAGGCTCACCGGCTCGCTGTGGCGTGCCGCGACCTCCGCCAGGCGCGTGCGGCACGCCTCCAGCACGCCGTCACGCGGACCGAGGTTTCGGCCCGCCGGCCAGGTGTACGGGGTGTAGCCGCGGGCGCGCAGGAAGCGGCGCATCGGTGCGGTACTCAGGTCCGACGCGCCCAGGCCCGGGTAGACGAGCACCGGGTGGCCGTCGCCGGCCGGTGCCCGCGTCAGCCAGGGCGCGGCCGCCAGCAGCGCGCCGAACTCCCACGGCGCGCGCGCTTCCGCCAACAACTGCCAGACGCGGGGCGGCGCCGGGACTGCTAACCCCACCGTCGCCCGGGCCGCAGAGGCGGGCGTCATCGCCCGCCCTTCTTGCGCCGGCCCGCCGCGTTGCCGCTGACCTGTCGCACCACGCCGCGCCACGCGCTGTCCGCCGCGCCGCCGATCACGCCTCCGACCACGCCACCAACCACCCCGCGCGCAGTGCGCGTCGCGGCACCGGTAGCCGCTCCGACCGCCTGCCCCAGCCCCCGCCGTGCCAGCGTCGCCAGACTCGGCGCCTGCGCCGCCTCCGCCTCGTCGTCGCCGTGCAGCGCCACCAGTTCGTCGAAGGCGGTGCGCACTGCATCGGCCAGACCTCGCACGTCGGGCATCGCCTCACCGTCGGCCATCAGGCCGAAGTCGAGTGCACCGTCGTAGCCCTGCACGGTGATATTCAGCGCCAGGCCGTGCACGACGATAGAGGTCGGGTGACTCGCGAGCAGCCGCGCGCCGGCGAGGTACAGCGTGACCGGCGGGCCCGGCACGTTCGAGATGACGACGTTGGCGAGCAGCGGCAACCGGTCCGCGACACGCGCCTTGCCGTACAGCGCGGCCGCCGCCTCCATCAGCCACGGCACGCCGAGCGACGGGAAGTCGGTCGGCAGCACCCGCTTGACCGAGACGAGGGTCGACTTCATGTCGGCCGAAGCCGCCACGATGTGCGCCAACCGCCGCCACGGGTCGGCCAGGTGGGTGCCGAGGCTGACCAGGGTCAGCGAGGCGCGGTTGCCGGCCTCCGTGTCGTCAGCGCCCCGCAGCGACACCGGGACCGCCGCGACGAGCGACTTGCGGGGCAGCGCCTTGCGCGTCAGCAGCACCCGCCGCAGCGCACCGCTGCACAGCAGCAGCACCATGTCGTTGACCGTCGCGCCGTGCGCCCGGCCGATCACCTTCAGCGGGCCGAGCGGCACCCGCGCGGTCGCGAAGGCGCGGGTGCGGCCGACCGTGCCATTGAGCGGCGTGCGGGGCGCAAGGCCCAGGTTCGTGCCGCTGCCCGTGCCTCCGAACCGCGGACTGCGGGCGGCGGCGACCAGTGCCGCGTTCTTCAGGGTTCCCGCGGTGGCGGGCAGCTCCCGCACGATCTGCGCGATCTTGCTCGCCTGCTGCGCGAGCGCACCGCGCAGCATCTCGGTCATGCCGGGCGCAAACGGCTCCGTACGACGTGCGCCCCGCGGCGCCGGCGCGCGCGGCGTCGGCGACAGGTCCAGCAGCAGGTTCGCGAGTGCCACCGCGGCCTGGCCGTCGACGGCGGCGTGGTGCAGCTGGGTGTACAGCGCGACGCGGCGCAGCCCGTCCGGGCCCGGCGCGAGGCCGTCGAAGACATGCATCTTCCACAGCGGACGCGTGCGATCGAGCCGCTGGGCGTGCAGCTGGGCGACCCTCGTCTCGAGGTCGGCCAGGCCCGCTCCGCGCGGCAGCACCACCTCGACGATGTGCTCACGCAGGTCCGGTTCGACATCGACCCAGGCCGGGCTCGCGAGGTTGAGGGGCATCTGCCAGACGCGGCGCCGCAGCACCGGCGCTGCGGACAGCCGCGCGGCCACGTGCGCACGCAGTGCCGTCGCAAACCGGCGCCGCCCGCTCCCCGCCCAGTCGAAGACCTGCAGGGCGCCGACGTGCATCGGCATTTCCGGTGTCTCGAGGAACAGGAAGCTGGCGTCCAGGCCGGAGAGCTGTTGCATGAAGGCAGGTCGGTCGAACCCGGTGCGCGCGGGACGCGGGCACCGGGTCGCCCATGCTAGGCCGCCGGCCAACGGCGGTTCGCGGGGATTGCCCTGATGAGGAGGCCGCCTGCCGGCGAAGCGCCGTGCCAGCGACCAACGTCACCGACGGCACCCGACCGAGGTCTACACGGCCACGGTCGCGCGCCGTGACCGCGATCCTCGCGCTGGCAACACCCGTTCCGCCGACTGCACGGGCCCGAGCTGTCGCAGAGCGGGATCGGCCTGTCGATCGTGCGCCGCATCATCGAGCGCCACGGCGGACGCTTGTGGGCCGATGGCACGCCAGGCCGCGGCGCCTGTTTCTGGTTCAGCCTGCCGGCCCCGGCCTGATCTGCCCGCTGCTCTGCCCGCTGCTCTGCCCGCTGCTCGCACGCAGCCGCCGCAGGTTCAGCGCCTCGTTCAGCGCCAGACTCGCCAGCACCAGGCTGCCGCCAGCGAGCACCGCCGCGCCCGGCGCCTCGCCCGCGCCTAGCCACACCAGCGCGACGCCGAAAACGACTTCGAGCAACGCGAGCAGTGCCATCTCGGGTGCAGCCAGCACGCGCGCCGCGGCGACGGCCAGCAGGCACGGCAGCGCCAGCTGGACGACACCGAGCAGCGCGAGCAGCGCGAGGTCATGCCGCGTGGCCTGGAACGGCTGCGCCGGCCACCACGTCAGCGCTGCCGACAGCAGCGCCCCGATCAGCACGGCCGGCATGAGGTCGGCGCCGGCACCTGCGGCAGCGCGCGCGCGCTCACGCTGCAGCAGTGTCCAGTTGACGGCGGCGGCGACCGGCACCGCGAGCGCGGCCAGGGTGCCGATCCAGTGCCGGGCATCGCCGCCGCGCCATTGCCCGCCGTACATGAACGCCACGCCGATGCCCGCGCCGCCGATCGCGGCCCAGGTCCTTGCCGGCAGACGGTGGCCGAGTGCAGACCACGCCAGCAAGGCGGTGAACAACGGCGCCAGTGCCATCGTGACCAGCACGTTGGCCACCGTCGTCAGCGTGAGCGCGATCATGAACGCGGTGAACATC
>JBDTUO010000164.1:0-6543 GCA_040007675.1 Rubrivivax sp. | reverse complement strand
GCGCGCGGCTTCATGTTCGCGCTCGGCTGCATCCAGGCGCAGACCTGCCACACCGGACGCTGCCCGACCGGCGTGACCACGCAAGACCCGTTGCGACAGCGCGCGCTGGTCGTGCCCGACAAGATCGAGCGGGTCTACCGCTTCCACCAGCACACGCTGCACGCGCTGAAGGAGCTGACGCAGGCCGCCGGTCTGGCGCACCCGAACGAGTTCCGCGCCACCCACGTCGTGCGCCGGGTGTCCAGGAGCGAGGTGCGGCTGCTGTCGAACCTGCTGCCGCAGCTGCGCCCGGGCGAGTTGCTCGCGGCGCAGGCGGGCCGCGAGCCGTGGCCGCACAAGGTCTACGAGCTGTACTGGCCGCTGGCGTCGGCCGAGCACTTCAGCGCGATCCCGCCGCCGCCGGTGCCGTCGCCGGTGGCGCCGGCGACGGCGGACTGATATGAGACCTCAGGCGGTCGGCGGCGCGGTGTCGATGAAGCTCGGGCGCGTCGCGAGCTTGTCGAACAGCTTGTGCAGGTTGGGATGGGGGCCGCGCCAGTCGATGTGCGCGAAGCGGAAGTCCAGGTAGCCGAGCGCGCAGCCGACCGCAAGATCGGCCAGCGTCAGGTGGTTGCCGGCGCACCAGGGCTTGTCGCCCAGCCCCTGGCTCATCGCCGCCACGGTGCCCTCGACGCGGCTCATCTGGCGGTCGATCCAGGCCTGCGAGCGCTGCTCGGCGCTGCGCCCGGGCCACGAGGCCTCCATGCGCGCGAGGATCGCGGCGTCGAGCAGGCCATCGGCCAGCGCCTCCCAGGTGCGCACCTCGACGCGCTCGCGGCCCGACGCCGGGATCAGCTTGCCGACCGGCGACAGCGTGTCGAGGTGCTCGACGATCACGCGCGAGTCGAAGATCGCCTCGCCGCCTTCCATCACCAGGCACGGCACCTTGCCGAGCGGGTTGGATTCGAGCACCACGGTGCCGGTCCAGGGATCCTCGTTGACGAGCTGGAAGTCCAGCTTCTTCTCGGCCATCACCATACGCACCTTGCGCACGTACGGGCTGGTCGGGGATCCGATGAGTTTCATGGGTAGGTGGCGGCCGCCGGGGGTCGGGATGGGGGCCGATTCTATCGGGGCGCCTGGCGCGTGAAGTCCACGCTGGGCGGTCTGTCGGGCAGGTTCAGTGCCATCGAGACGGGCGCGCCGCGCGCCAGGATCCGGCCACCGCGCACCACCAGCAGGCGCGCCGCGCGCAGCCGCACCGCCTCGGCCGGCGTCTGCGCCTGCAACAGCACGAAGTCGGCGCGGCAGCCGGGTTCGAGCCCGTAGCCGTCCAGCCCGAGCACCCGCGCGGCGTTCACGGTCACGGCGTCGAAACAGGCGCGCTGGCCCTCGACCGAAGTCATCTGCGCCACGTGCAGCCCCATCGATGCGACCTCGAGCATGTCCGCCGAGCCGAGCGGGTACCACGGGTCCAGCACGCAGTCGTGACCGAACGCGACGTTGACGCCCGCCGCCAGCAGCTCGGGCACGCGCGTCATGCCACGGCGTTTCGGGTAGCTGTCGTGCCGGCCCTGCAGCGTGATGTTGATCAGCGGGTTGGCCACCGCGTGCAGCCGCGCCTCCGCGATGAGCGGGATCAGCTTGGACACATAGTAGTTGTCCATGCTGTGCATCGAGGTCAGGTGCGAGCCGGTGACGCGGCCGTGCAGGCCGAGCCGTACCGTTTCGGCCGCGAGCGTCTCGACGTGGCGGCTGAGCGGGTCGTCGCTCTCGTCGCAATGCATGTCCACCGGCAGGCCACGCGCGGCCGCGAGCTCGCAGAGCAGGCGCACGCTGGCGGCGCCGTCAGCCATCGTGCGCTCGAAGTGCGGGATGCCGCCGACGACGTCGACCCCGAGATCGAGCGCGCGTGTCAGGTTGTCGAGCGCTCCCGGTGCGCGCAGCACGCCGTCCTGCGGAAAGGCGACGAGCTGCAGGTCCAGGTAGGGCTGCACGCGCTCGCGCACGTGCAGCAGCGCCTCGACCGCGAGCAGGCGCGGGTCGCAGACGTCGACGTGCGAGCGGATCGCCAGCAGCCCGCGCGCCACCGCCCAGTCGCAGTATTCGAGCGCCCGCTCGACCAGCGCGGCCTGGGTCAGCTGCGGTTTCAGCTCGCCCCACAGCGCGATGCCTTCGAGCAGCGTGCCGCTCGCATTGACGCGCGGCAACCCGTGCGACAGCGTGGCATCGAGGTGGAAGTGCGCGTCGACGAACGGCGGGCTCAGCAGCCAGCCGTCGGCGTCGATCACCTCGGCGCCCTCCGGGGCCTGCAGCCTCGGGCCGACGGCGTCGATGCGCCCGTCGACGGCCAGCAGGTCGACGTCGCGCCGGCCGTCGGGCAGCGTCGCGCCGCGGATCAGCAGAGGGGGCTGCGGCGGGTGCTTCATCGGGTGCCGAACAGGCGGTCGCCGGCGTCGCCGAGGCCGGGCACGATGTAGCCGTGGGCGTCGAGCTGGCGGTCGATGGCCGCCGTGATCACCGGCACGTCGGGGTGATGGCGGTGGAAGTTCGCGAGGCCCTCCGGCGCGGCGAGCAGGCAGACAAAGCGGATCGAGCGCGGCTGCGTCTCCTTCAGGCGGTCCACCGCCGCCACCGCCGAGTTGCCGGTTGCCAACATCGGGTCGAGCACGATGGCGTCGCGCTCGTGCATGTCGGCCGGCATCTTGAAGTAGTACTCGACCGCGACCAGCGACTTCGGGTCGCGGTACAGGCCGACGTGGCCGACCCGCGCACCCGGCACGACCTCCAGCATGCCGTCGAGGAACCCCATGCCGGCGCGCATCACGACCACGAAAACCGTCTTCTTGCCGTCGATGACCGGCGAGCGCATGCGCTCCATCGGGGTCTCGATCTCGATCAACTGGGTCGGCATGTCGCGCGTGACCTCGTAGGCCATCAGCATGCTGATCTCCTGCAGCAGGCGCCGGAACTGGCTCGTGCTGCGGCCCTGTTCGCGCATCAGCGTCAGCTTGTGCTGCACGAGCGGGTGGTCGACGACCCGAACGTCGGACACGGCGGCAAGGGGAGCAGCAGGGGCAGTCATGCGGAGTTCCGGCGCCACGACGGTGGCCGCCAGCGAGTATCGCCCGCTGGCACCCGCGCGCGCAGCGCACGCCGCCGCCCAGCCCTCAGAACAAGGTGCCGTTGCTCGCGACCTTGACCGGCGGCGGCCCACCGGGTCGGCGCTCGGACGCGATCTGGCGCCCCGCCGCCCAGGTGCCGCCCTCAAGCACCGCCGCCAGCGGCAGCAGCGGCTGGCCGATGGCCGAGCGCACCCCGCGCGCCACCTCGTCCAGCAGCGTCACCGTCAGCGCCCGCCACTCGACGACGAAGGCGTCGGCCGGGGTGTAGAGATGGGCCCCGTAGGCCGGGTTGCGCGGCAGCAGCACCCCGGCGTCGATGAACAGGCCGCCGTTGCGGTACTCGGGCAGGCCGGTCAGTTCTTCCAGGCCGTCGACGGCGATGCCGGCCCACTGGAACGGTTCGACCAGCGAGTACGCCAGCCACTGGCTGAGCTTGTGGAACGGCACGCGACCGGCGCTCGGCCCGCTGCCGCCGGCCAGCGGGTGCGCCCAGACGTCGCCGATCGCCTTGCCGCCGAGGGTCTGCCCGCTCGGCCAGATGCCGCCGAACGCCTTCAGAAGCGCACGCAGGATGTGGCCCGCGCGCAGCTTGCGCACCGGCACCCGCACGACGACGCCGTCGGGCCCGGACACCGGCGCCTGCCCGAGCAGGTCGAACAGCCGGCCCGGCCGGCCCGGTTCGCCGAACACATCGGCGCGTTTGCGCAGCGCCGCACCCAGGCGCTGCATCAGCATCACACGCCCTTCGAGGCCGACCAGCGGGTTGCCCTGCGCGACCTGGAACATCGCCGCCAGCTGCGCCGTCGTCATGCGCTCGAGTGCGCTGGCGTCGACGCGCAGCGGATCCTGCGGGTCGGAAGAAAAGGCGCCCGAGATGAAGGCGTTGAAACTCGCGACGGCGAGGCCCTCCGAGCGCACGAAGCGCCGTGCCGCGCCGCCCTCGAGGTACTTCCACTCGGAACCGGCGCCGGCATCGAGCAGAACGCTCACAACCGCGAGGTCGATGCGCGCGCGCGCCCGCGCCGCGTCGTCCAGGCCGGACAGGCGCTTGTCGAGCTGGCCCAGGCGATCCACGCCGCCAGCCTCGAAGTGGCGCCAGCGGCTGTGCAGCGGCAGCTTGCCGCCCGGGTAGCGCAGCTCGGTCGCGGCGACGACGCGCTTGACGACCTCGCCCAGGCGCGCGCGTTCGAGCGTGAAGTGGGCCGAGCGGCCGTCGGCGACAGCGGCCGTGATCGCGCCGCAGCGCTCGCGGATGGTCGCCGGCAGGCGCAGCACGCGCACCGCCTCGGCCATCGCGTCGCGGTCGGCGCTGCCGCCTTCGGTGCGGCTCGGTCGGATGCTGCGCACCGGGCCGTCGGCGGCCAGCGGCGCGAGGTCGGTGAATGCGGTCGGGTCAGGCATCGAGCAGGCGCCCCTTCACGCCCGCGAGGGCTTCGGCCGTCGGCACGCTGCCGTCGGTGAAATAGCCGGCCGCGATCTTGGCTTCGATCTCGACCCGCGCGTCGGCCGGCACCAGCGCGTCGGGAATCTTGACCCGTTCACCCACCGCGATGCCGCTGCCGGTGATCGCGTCGTACTTGTCGTTGCTCATGCTGACGAGGCGGTGGATGCGCGTGATGCCGAGCCAGTGCAGCACATCGGGCATCAATTCCTGGAACCGCATGTCCTGCACGCCGGCGACACACTCGGTGCGCAGGAAATACTTGTCGGCCCGGTCGCCGCCGAGCTGCCGCTTGCGCGCGTTGTAGACGAGGAACTTGGTCACTTCGCCGAGCGCGCGGCCCTCCTTGCGGCTGTACGCGATGAGGCCGACGCCGCCGCGCTGCGCACCCTGCACACACTCCTCGATCGCGTGCGTCAGGTACGGTCGGCAGGTACAGATGTCGGAGCCGAACACGTCCGAGCCGTTGCACTCGTCGTGCACCCGCGCGGTCAGCGTGACGGCTGGATCGGCCAGCGCCCGCACGTCACCGAAGACGTACAGCGTCTGCCCGCCGATCGGCGGCAGGAAGACCTCGAGGTCGCTGCGCGTGACGAGTTCGGGGTACATGCCGCCGGTCTCCTCGAACAAGGCGCGGCGCAGGGCCCCTTCGGCGACGCCGAAGCGCTGCGCCACCCCCGGCAGCCACCACACGGGTTCGAGCGCGATCTTGGTCACCGCAGCCGAGCCGTCGTCGAGCAGGATGCGGCCGTCCGGCGCCAGGCGCTGGAAGGCGATCGCCTGCCGCACCTCGGGCAGGTGGATGTGCGCCTTGGTCACCGCGATCGTCGGTCGGATGTCGACCCCGGCGGCGATGGCATCGGCGAACACCTGCTGCACGCTCGCGCCCCAGGGGTCGATCGACACGATGCGCTGTGCATCGGACCACTTCGGGTACGGGCCGACGAGGTCGGTCGGCGACGTGTCGGTGAGGTCGGCGCGGTGGCCCCGCGGCAGGTTGCCCGCAGCGACCGCGAGCGCGCGGTACACGCCGTAGCTGCCGCTGTGGCTGCCGATGACGTTGCGCTGGTCGCGGTTCGTCGTGCTGCCGACCACCGGACCCCGCACGAGCGGGTCGGCCTCGCCCCAACGGATGGCCGGCGCACCGACGCCGCCCTGTCCGGGATGCGAAGTGAGTCGGATGTGGCGCGTGGGCGCGCCGGTGTCAGCGGCCATCGGCAGGAAGGGGGTGGGCAACGACCGGATGATCGCGCAGCGCCGGGTGCGGCGCCAGCGGGATGCGGCCGGCGCGCCCCACCGCCGGCGTGACGCATGCCGCGCCACGCGGGCGGGGAACAAAGGCTTACCCGCGCTCGGCGCCGCCGAGCACCGCCTCGATGGCGTCGAGCAGGCCGCTGGCGCCACCAGGCCGGCGTGCGACCCCGGCGTCGCCGCGACGCGCCTCCAGCAGCGCGCGCGCCGCCGCCGCCGGCGTGGCCCCGACCAGCGTCTTGCCGGCGCTGGTCTCCAGTGGGTTCATCGGGCGCCTTCGCGCGGGCGGCCCAGCGCCGCCGGACCAAAGCCGTACGGCAGCAGTTCGCCCAGGGTCAGCCGCAGCCGCCCGCCGTGCAGGTCGGCGCAGTACACCGGCACGTCGCCGGCGGCGAACTCGGCCAGCTTCTGGCGGCAGCCGCCACAGGGCGTGAGCGGCGCGTCGGCGTCACCGACCACGGCCACCGCCGTCACGCGCCGGGCGCCCGACAGCACCAGCTGCCCCAGCGCCACCGCCTCCGCGCACAGGCCCTGCGGGTAGGCGGCGTTCTCGACGTTGCAGCCAACGTGCATGCGGCCGTGCTCGTCACGCAGCGCCGCCCCGACCGCGAAGCCGGAGTACGGCGCGTGCGCATTGCCGCGCGCCTGCAGCGCAGCCTGCAGCAGCGGCTCTTCGTCGGCATCAGCGGCAATCATCGGCAGGGCATGCGGCGCAGGAAGGCGACGCGCAAGGTGCCGATGCTAGCG
>JBDTUO010000163.1:0-6544 GCA_040007675.1 Rubrivivax sp. | reverse complement strand
TCTTCAGCGGACAGGCCTGCACCGTCTCGCCCGGCGCGCAGGTGCTGGCGCCGTTGGCGCTCGGCCGAGGGGGCTTTTCTCCGCTGCCGCACATGGCCGTCTTCTTCCGCTGCGTCAGTGCCGCGGCTCGACCGTCCACCAGCGGCGCAGCATGTCGGCGCCATGGGCGAACAGCTGGTCGATCCGCACGGCTTCCGGTTCGCCGGAGGTCAGGGCCGTCGACACCCACGGCAGCAGCGGGTCCTCGTCGAAACCGTTGCCGAGGATGAACATCAGCGCCGTGACGAGCAGCATCCCGCGCTCGCTGGCGAAACCGTGCTGCTGCGCGCGCCGGCGTCCGGCGGCGGCGAGGGCGGCGAGTCGCGCGGTACCGGTGGCCGCGGCCTTGGCCGGAAAGTAGGTCGCCAGCGTGGCCAGCACTCGTTGGTCGAACGCATCATCGTCGGCCGGTGCGTCGCGCGGCGCCGCACGCGCTTCGCGCAACAGCACCACGAGTCGCTCGGTCAGCGGCCGGCCGCCCGTGTCCCGGTAGTCGCCGACGATGGTGTCGATGTAGGCCCAGGCAGCGTCGTACAGGCGGTCGGCGCGCACGACCGGGTCTTCGCGCGCAGGGCCTCCTTGCAGGACAGGCGCCACCCACGGCAGCAGGGGATCGGTGTCGAAGCCGCTGCCGAGCAGGCACATCAGGTCGATGTAGCCGATCACGGTGCACTCCAGACCGAGGCCGTGCGCGCTGGCGCGCGTCAGGCCGTGACGGATCACGACCCGCATCTGGGCCTCGCCGAGCACGCGACAGTGGCGCGGCATCCAGCGCTGCAGGTGCCTCAGCGTCTGGTCCTCGAAGCCGACCACGCGAGCATCGCTCAGCGCCTCGAACTGCGGTCTGCGGATGGTCAGCATCGTGTCAAGGGGCGAGGCGCTCGCGGCGCCAGGCGCCGGTCTCGCCATCGAGGCGGTAGCGCAGCCGATCGTGCAACCGGCTCCGGCGGCCCTGCCAAAACTCCCAACGGTCCGGTTGCAGCCGGAAACCTCCCCAGTGCGGCGGGCGTGGCGGGTTGAGCGCAAAGCGCGCGCTGGCCTTGGCGGCGTTGGCCACCAGCACGGCGCGCGACGCGATCACCTCGCTCTGCGGCGACGCCCATGCGCCCAGGCGGGAGTCGAGAGGTCGGCTGGCGAAATAGGCGTCGGACTCGTCGGCGCTGACGCGGTCGACGCGGCCCTCGATGCGCACCACTCGCTCCAGTTCCACCCAGTGAAACTGCAGCGCCGCGGCCGGGTGCCCGGCCAGCTCGCGGCCCTTGCGGCTGTCGTAGTTCGTGTACCAGACCAGCCCGCGTTCATCGCAGCCCTTGATCAGCACGATGCGTGTCGACGGTCGGCCGTCAGCACCGACGGTGGCCAGCGTCATCGCGTTGGGCTCGGGCAGCTGCGCCTGCAGCGCCTGCTGCAGCCAGCGCTCGAACTGGCGCCGCGGGTCGGCGTCGGAGCTGGATTCGTCGAGCGCGTCGCGCTCGTAGCTCTTGCGCAGGCCGGCGAGGTCCATGCGGCAGTATAGAAAGGTGCTGCGGGTCGCGTCCCGGCGCGCGCAGCGCGGGGCATCCCTTACGTGGAAGGCCGTAAGTGAAGCTCCCACTGCCCCCGGTCTGCGCTGACGGTGATCCTCGGGGACCCGGGTCCGCAGCGAGGGGAACGCGGACCTTCGATTGCAACCAGCAGCCACAGCGCATGCCTTCGCGTCCGACCATCGTCGTGCTCGCGGCCGGACAGGGCCGTCGATTCGGCGGCGCCGAGCCCAAGCTCGTGCAGACGCTCGGCGCGGGCACCGTGCTCGGAAATACGCTGCGGCATGCGTTCGAAACCGGCTGGCCGGTCGCGGTCGTGACGACGGCGGCGCTGGCGCCGACCGTGCAGGCCTGGATCGCGACGCGCGACCTCGTCGTGCTGACCGCCGAGGAGGCGGCACGCGGCATGGGCCACTCGATCGCCGCCGGCGTCGCCGCCCACGCAGACGCTGACGGCTGGCTCGTGCTGCCCGGCGACATGCCGCTGCTGCGGCCCGAGTCGATGCTGGCGGTCGGCCGCGCGCTCGACGAACACCCGGTTGCGTACGCGCAGCACCTCGGGCGGCGCGGCCATCCGGTTGGTTTTTCCGCCGAACTGTTCTCCGAGCTGATAGAGCTGAGTGGCGATGAAGGTGCGCGCCGCCTGCTGGCGCGTTATCCGGCCTTCGGTGTCGACGTCGACGACGCCGGCGTGCTGTTCGACGTCGACACCGCCGAAGACCTCGCGCTCGCGCGCGAGCGCGCGGCGAGCGGCTGAAGCAAGCCGGCGCCGCTGGCGAGCGCCATCAGGCGTTCGATCTCGCGGTCACGGATGCGCCGTTCGCGCAGCGCGAGGGCGGTCTGCACGAGGTAGTCGAGCGTGCTGCCGTAGCGTCCGTGCGCGTGGCGCAGGATGTCGAGCACCTGCGGGTCCGGCAGCCGACCGAGGTAGGCCTCGCTGCGCCGGCTGAGCGTGAAGGACAGCGCCGGCACCACGCCCTGCGGGGTCCGGCACGGCAGCCAGCGCGGCGTGTAGACGCCGGTCACCATCTCGCGCTGCCACAGGCGCTGCAGTTCGGCCGCGGCGGCGTCGGCGCGCAGCCGGTACACCTCGCCCAGGCAGGCCCCGCCGGGCAGCAACGCAAAGACGAGGCCGGGGCGTTCGGGCGTGCCGCGATTGACGTTCGAGCGCATGCGCAGCGCGCGGTGCCAGCCGCGCACCAGCGCCGTGCGTTGTTCGACGGCATGGAACTCCGGGCGCCAGATCAGCGACGCGTAGCCGAACACCCACAGGTCCTTGCGTGGCCCGAAGCGGGCGTGCAGCGCGTCGAGCAACTGTTCCGGGGCCACTGCAGTGGCCGGGAGGCGGTGTGGATTCCTCAGGGGCATCGGGGGCGGGCGGCGAATCGGGCGCCGCTCCTGGCCGGTGCACGCGGCACCCGTCGACGAGCGGCCGCGGCGTTGACCATGTAATCAAGTTTCATCATAATTGATAGCCTGGTTACGGGGTCGCGGCCTGCGCGCGTCCCGCGGCCTCCCGCCTGTACCTTTGCCGCGCATGAAGTCAGCCGTTCTCGCCGTCACCGAGCGCATCCGGGGTCGCAGCGCGGGCCCGCGCAAGGCCTACCTTGCGCGCATCGATGCGTTGGCGGCGCGACCGCGTGGCACTGAACGAATGGGGTGCGCCAACGTCGCGCACGCCTTCGCCGCGCTGCCGGGCGCCGACAAGCTGCGGGTCGTCGCCGAACGTGCACCGCACCTGGGCATCGTGACCGCCTACAACGACATGCTGTCGGCGCACCAGCCCTACGAAGGGTTCCCGGCACAGATGCGCGATGAGGCGCGCCGCCAAGGTGCGACGGTACAGGTCGCCGGTGGTGTGCCGGCGATGTGCGACGGCGTCACGCAGGGTCTGCCCGGCATGGAGCTGAGCCTGTTCTCGCGCGACACGATCGCGATGGCGACCGCGATCGCGCTCACGCACGACGTCTTCGACGGCGCGTTGCTGCTCGGTGTGTGCGACAAGATCGTGCCGGGGCTGTTGATCGGGGCGCTGCATTTCGGGCACCTGCCGTGTGTCTTCGTGCCGGCCGGGCCGATGGGCTCGGGCCTGTCCAACGGCGCGAAGTCGAAGGTGCGCGAACAGTATGCCCAGAAGCAGGTCGGCCGTGACGAACTGCTGGCCGCCGAGAGTGCCGCCTACCACGGCCCCGGCACCTGCACCTTCTACGGCACCGCCAACAGCAACCAGATGCTGCTCGAGGCGATGGGCCTGCACGTGCCGGGGGCGGCGTTCGTGCACCCGCACGCCGGCCTGCGCGAGGCGCTGACGCGCGAGGCGGTGCGCGAGGTCCTCGCGATCCGGCACGGCGGCGGGCGGTTCACGCCGATCGGGCAACTGGTCGACGAGCGCGTGATCGTCAACGCGATGGTCGCGCTGCTCGCCACCGGCGGCAGCACCAACCACCTGATCCACTGGGTCGCCGTGGCGCGCGCCGCAGGCATCCTGATCGACTGGACCGACTTTTCCGAGCTCTCGGCCGCGGTGCCACTGCTGGCGCGTGTGTACCCGAACGGCGAGGCCGACGTGAACCAGTTCCAGGCCGCGGGCGGCCCCGCCTACGTGCTGCGCGAGCTGCTCGATGCCGGCTGTGTGCATGCCGACGTCATGACGGTGCACGCCGACGGTGCACGGGCGTACACGCGGCGGCCGACCACGGACGGGGGCGCGGGCGGCGTGCGCTGGCAGGCGCTGCCGGACGCCAGCGGCGACGACACGGTGCTGCGGCCAGCGAGGGCGCCGTTCTCGCCCACCGGCGGGCTGCGGCTGCTCGATGGCAACCTCGGCCGCGCGGTGATCAAGGTCGCGGCGGTGCCTGACGACCGGCACGTCATCGAGGCGCCGGCGCGCGTGTTCGACAGCCAGGAGTCGCTGCTGGCGGCCTTCAATGCGGGTGAGCTGAAGGGCGACCTCGTCGCCGTCGTGCGCTTCCAGGGCCCGCGCGCGAACGGCATGCCGGAACTGCACAAGCTGACGCCGCCGCTGGCGGTGCTGCAGCACCAGGGGCAGCGTGTCGCGCTGGTCACCGACGGGCGCATGAGCGGGGCGTCGGGCCGCGTGCCGGCGGCGATCCACGTCAGCCCGGAGGCGCTGGC
The DNA here is from genome assembly GCA_040007675.1 of Rubrivivax sp. GTDB lineage: Bacteria > Pseudomonadota > Gammaproteobacteria > Burkholderiales > Burkholderiaceae_C > Rubrivivax. Next base: position 1,847 of record JBDTUO010000163.1, on the reverse strand, counting down.
CGGCGGGCCGCTGGCGCGTGTGCGCGACGGCGACCGGGTAAGACTCGACGCCGTCGCCGGCACGCTCGACGTGCTGATCAACCCCGCCGAATGGGCCGCTCGCGTGCCGGCTGGGATTCACCCGCGGCAGGCGGACGCGAACGCGCACGACCTCGGCCGCGAGCTGTTCGCCGGCATGCGCCGCGCCGTCAGCAGCGCCGAGACCGGTGCCGTGACGTGGCTGTGACGCCACCGCGTCGAGCCACCTCGTTCCCACGCGCCTGAGAAGATGTGAACGAACCCGACATGCCCGCTCATTCCGCCCAGACCGCGCCTGTCGTCGTTGCAAATGCGCGCCGTAGCACGGGCTACGGCTGTGCTTTGCGCCTTGACAGACGCCGCCTGGACGGCCTGCTCGGCCACGCCGGATTCATTCACACCTTCTGATCCGAGAGCCTGAACATGCCCGATGACGCTCTGCTCGACCCCTTGTCGCTCGCCGATGCCGGCCCGGTGATCCCGGTGATCGTGATCGAGCGTGTCGCCGACGCGGTGCCGTTGGCGCGCGCGCTGGTAGCCGGCGGCGTGCGGGTGCTCGAGCTCACGCTGCGCACGCCGGTCGCGCTCGAGGCGATGCGCGCGATCGTGGCCGAGGTGCCGGAGGCCATCGTCGGCGCCGGCACGCTGCGCACGCCGGCGGATGTGGAGGCCGCGCGCCGCGCCGGCTGCCGCTTCGGCGTCAGCCCGGGCTTTCGCCTCGCGCTCGGCCGCGCCTGCCGCGAACTCGGTCTGCCGCTGTTGCCCGGCGTGGCCAGCGCGAGCGAGGTGATGGCCGCCAACGACGACGGTTGGCGCTTCCTGAAGCTGTTTCCGGCGGCGGCCGCCGGTGGCATCGCGCTGCTGAAGTCGTTCGCGGGCCCGTTTCCGGAGGTGGTCTTCTGCCCCACCGGCGGCCTGACGCCGCACAACGCGCCGGACTACCTGGCGCTGCCGAACGTCGTTGTCTGCGGCGGCTCATGGCTGACCCCGGCCGACGCGCTGGCGGCCGGCGACTGGCCGCGCATCACCCGGCTGGCGCAGGCGGCGGCGGCGCTGCCGCGCCGGCACCGCTGACGAGTGCGGCCATCGGGTGCGCCGCGCCGAGGCCGGCGACGACGCCGGCGCGGTCGGCCGCGTCGCGGTTGTGGCTCAGCTTGAATTTGCCGCTCAGGCGCTGAACGCTGATCTCGATGCCGACGATCGCGCGCAGCATCTGCGCGATGAACTCGGGCGGCGCGTCGGCGATCGCCGAGGCGGCCGGCGACGCGGCCTCGTGACGCGCCGTCAGCCGGGTCACGAAGGCCTGCAGCCACGGGGCGTCGTCGATCGCGCGCAGCCGGCCGTGCGCGTGCACGACGGCGTAGTTCCAGGTCGGCACGACCTTGTGGTGCAGCGCCTTCGACGGGTACCAGTTCGGCGAGACGTAGGCGTCCGGCCCGCCAAACACCGCCAGCACCGATTGCCCGTCGGCGTGGCGCCAGAGCGGGTTCGCGCGCGCGACATGCCCGCGCAGCGTGCGCTGTTCGGGGTCCCATTCGAACGGCAGGTGGTCGGCATCCAGCCCGTCCGGGCCGGTGTGCACCAGCGTGGCCAGCGGATGGGCGCGCATCAGCGCGGCCAGCGCCGCCGGGTCGTCTTGCGCAAAGTGTGCCGGCTGGTACATCGCGACGTCGAGGCGGTCGTGGCTGGGCGTGGCCGCCGGTCAGCGCAGCGCGGTGTCCTGCGCGTCGGCGCGCTGGATCAGCTCGACCTTGTAGCCGTCGGGGTCGGTGACGAAGGCGATCACGGTCGTGCCGCCCTTGACCGGGCCGGCCTCGCGCGTGACGTTG
>JBDTUO010000162.1:0-6544 GCA_040007675.1 Rubrivivax sp. | reverse complement strand
CTCAAGGGCCACCGTTCGGTCGGCGGCATGCGGGCGTCGATCTACAACGCGATGCCGATCGATGGCGTGCGCGCGCTGGTCGACTACATGAACGAGTTCGAGCGTCGTCATGGGTAAGCCAGAACGCGCTGACCGCGCCGGCCTCCTTCGCGTGCAGGTGCTCAACCGGATCGCGCCGCGCGGGCTCGAGCGGCTGCCGGCCGACCGCTACGAGGTCGGCGCCGACGTCGCCGACCCGGTGGCGATCCTGTTGCGTTCGGCCGACCTGCACGGCCAAGCGCTGCCGCCCGGGCTGCGCGCGGTCGCGCGCGCTGGCGCTGGCACCAACAACATCCCGGTCGCGGCGCTGTCAAAGCGCGGCATCCCGGTCTTCAACGCCCCGGGCGCAAACGCGAACGCGGTCAAGGAGCTGGTGCTGGCCGGCATGCTGATCGCGGCGCGTCAGCTCGCACCGGCGCTGCGTTTCGTCGACCGGCTCGACGCCAGCGCGCCCGATCTCGACGCGCGCGTCGAGGACGGCAAGAAGTCCTTCGCCGGCTTCGAGCTCGCGGGCCAGACCCTGGGCGTGATCGGCCTCGGGCGCATCGGCTGCCTGGTGGCCGAGGCCGCGATCCAGCTCGGCATGGACGTGATCGGCCACGACCCGGAGATCACCGTCGACGCCGCCTGGAGCCTGCCGTCGCAGGTGCGGCGCGCCGCCAGCGTGGCCGAGGTGCTGCGCGGCAGCCGCTTCGTCACGCTGCACGTGCCGCTCGTCCAGGCCACACGCCACCTCGTGGACGCCGACAAGCTCGGGCTGCTCGCGCCCGGCGCGGTGTTGCTGAACTTCAGCCGCGACGGCGTCGTCGACACCGGGGCCGTGGTCGCGGCGCTGGACGCGGGCCGCCTCGCGCAGTACGTGTGCGACTTTCCGAGCGCGGCGCTGCACGGTCACCCGAAGGTGGTGGCGCTGCCGCACCTGGGCGCGTCGACGAGCGAGGCGGAGGAGAACTGCGCCGTGATGGTGGTCGACCAGTTGCGCGCCTACCTCGAACACGGAGAGATCCGTCACGCGGTGAACTTCCCGGCCGTGTCGATGGCACGCGAATCCGACCACCGTGTCGCGATCGCGAATTCGAACGTGCCGAACATGCTGGGCCAGATGTCGACCGCGATGGCGCAGGCGGGCCTGAACATCCACAACATGGTCAATCACTCGCGTGGCGAGATGGCGTACACGCTGGTCGACGTCGACAGCCCCGTGAGCGACTCGGTTCTCGACGCGCTGCGGGGCATCGCCGGCGTACTCGCAGTGCACTCGCTGCCGGCGCGGCGGTGAACGACGACGCCGGTGACGCGACGCCCGGCGGCCCGCCGCGGCTCGAGCGCGGCGCCGACGGCGTGGCGACGATCACCCTCGACCGCCCGCGCCACCTGAATCGCCTGCACGGCGAAGACCTGGACGCGCTGCAACGGCACTTCGAGACGCTGCGCGCCGACCCCACGCTGCGCGTGCTGGTGCTGACCGGGCGCGGGCGGGTCTTCTGCGCCGGGTTTCACCTGGGTGAACTCGGCGCCGCCGACGGCGCGGCGGCCGGACCCCAGGACTTCGAGCGCACGGTCGACGCGCTCGAGGCACTGGCACTGCCGACCGTCGCGCGGCTGAACGGCAGCGTGTACGGCGGCGCCACCGACCTCGCGCTGGCGTGCGATTTCCGCATCGGGGTGCAGGGCATGGAACTGCGCATGCCGGCGGCCCGGCTCGGTCTGCACTACTACCCGAGCGGGCTGCGCCGCTTCGTCGACCGGCTCGGCGTGGCGGCGGCCAAACGCATCTTCCTGCGCGGCGAGGCGCTGGACGACGCGGCGCTGCAGGCCGTCGGCTACCTCGACGAGTGTGTGCCGGCGGCCGCGCTCGACGCGGCGATCGCGCGGCTGCTCGCCGCGCTCGCAGCCGGCGCGCCGCTCGCTCTGCGCGGCATGAAGGCCTCGCTCGACGACCTGGCGGCCGGGCGCGCCGACACCACCGTGCTGCGGGCGCGCGAGGCGCTGTGCGCTGCGAGCGAGGACCTGCGCGAAGGCCTCGCCGCTGCCGCCGCGAGGCGAGCGCCGGGCTTCGTCGGTCGCTGAGAATGGCTCGCACTATCATCGTCTGGTGACCGCGCAGACGACCGCCGACGAGACCGACCGCCAGGCCGCGCTGGATGCGCTCGGCGTGCTCGACACGCTGCCCGAGCAGGCGTACGACGACCTCACGCGCGCTGCCGCCGAGTTGTTCGGCGCCCCGATCGCGCTGATCTCGATGGTCGACCGCAAGCGGCAGTGGTTCAAGGCGCGCATCGGCACGCAGGAGACGCAGACGCCGCGTGAACACTCGTTCTGCGCCCACGCCGTCGCCGACCCGGACCAACCGCTGATCGTGACCGATGCGAGCACCGATGCGCGTTTTCGGGACAACCCGCTCGTCACCGGCGACCCCAACATCCGCTTCTACGCCGGCATCCCGCTGATCGTCGAGGGCGGGCACGCCGTCGGCACGCTGTGCGTGATCGACCGCGTGCCGCGCGAGGCGCGACCCGACGCGATGGCGCAGTTGCAGTTCCTCGCCGAGCAGGTGATGAGCGTGCTCGCGCATCGCGCCAGTTCCGCGGCCGGGGTGGCGACGCCGCCCGTCAGGGACTAGACTCGATTCACGGTTCCCCGCGGTGCCCGTCACCGCCGGCCCGCTTGCCGTTCGGCGACCGCCGCGCACGGCGGGCCCTTGTTTTTCGATGTCACGCCGCGCCCTAACCTTCGTCGTCATCGCCGCGCTTTTGCTCGGTGCGCTGGTGGTGTGGCTGTGGCCGTCCCCGCCGGCCCCACCGGCGTCAGAAACGAGCGCCGTTGTGCCACCTGCCGCGGCGCCGGTCGTCGTCGAACCGGCGTCGGCCGCGGCCAGCGTGGCCGCGGAGACCTCGACCGCGTTGCCCACCGGCGTCACGCCGCTGGCCGCGGGAGACGCTGCGGTGCAGCAGGCGCTGGTCGACCTGCTCGGCAAGCCGGCGGTGCTGCAGTGGCTGCTGACCGACGGCTTCTCGGACCGCATCGCCGCCACTGTCGACAACCTGGGGCGCGGCCACGTGGCACCGCGCGTGTGGCCGGTGGTGCCGTCGGCCGGCCGTTTCACGGTCGGTGCTGACGGGCGCATCGCGCCGGAGAACGCGCAGCGCTACGACGCCTTCGTGCGCCAGGTCGAGGCGGTCGATCCGGCGGCCGCGGCGCTGCTGTACCGCCGCATGCTGCCGCAGTTGCAGACCTCGTTCGAAGGCCTCGGCTACCCGCAGCAGCGCTTCGACGCCCGGCTGCGCGCGGTGATCGATGGCCTGCTCGCCACGCCGGCGCGCAGCGGTCCGATCGAAGTGACGCTGACCGAGGTCAAGGGACCCGTGCCGTCGGAGCGGCCATGGGTGCGCTACGAGTTCGCCGACCCCGCGCTCGAGGCGCTGCCGTCCGGGCAGAAGCTGATGCTGCGCATCGGCGACGACAACCGGCGCCGGCTGCAGGCCTGGCTGCGGCGCTTCCGCGCCGAGATCTCGCGCCCCTGAGTGACGGGGGTGGCCCGCCCGCCAGCGTGCCGGCGCCCGCCATCAGCCGACGCCAGCCGCCCCCACGACCACGATAGAAGCGCGTGGCGTCTTTCGCTACGATGGACTTCCACCTTGCCCGCCGCCGCCCGCTGGCGGCGCCGACCACCTGCCGGGGCCCGCCATGCCGCACCCGTTCGCCGCCACCCTCCAGTCGTTCACCACCGCGTCCGGCAAGACCGGTCGCCTGTACTCGCTGCCCGCGCTGACCAAGACCCACCCGTCGGTGGCGCGCCTGCCGGTGTCGCTGCGCATCGTGCTGGAGGCGGTGCTGCGCCATTGCGACGGCCGCAAGGTGACCGCCGAGCACGTGGCACAGCTCGCGCGCTGGCAGCCGAATGCCGAGCGCACCGACGAGATACCGTTCGTCGTCGCGCGCGTCGTGCTGCAGGATTTCACCGGTGTGCCGCTGCTGGCGGACCTGGCGGCGATGCGCAACGTCGCCGCACGCCTGGGCCGCAACCCGAAGTTGATCGAACCTCTGGTGCCAGTGGATCTGGTGGTCGACCACAGCGTGATGATCGACCACTTCGGCACCCCGAAGGCGCTGGACCTGAACATGAAGCTCGAGTTCCAGCGCAACCGAGAGCGCTATGAGTTCATGAAGTGGGGCATGGGTGCGTTCGAGACCTTCCGCGTCGTGCCGCCCGGCTTCGGCATCGTGCACCAGGTCAACCTCGAGTACTTCGCGCGCGGCGTGCACCGCGATGCCGGCGGCGTGTGCTACCCCGACAGCCTGGTCGGCACCGACAGCCACACGACGATGATCAACGGCATCGGTGTCGTCGGCTGGGGTGTCGGCGGCATCGAGGCCGAGGCGGCGATGCTCGGCCAGCCGGTGTACATCCTGACGCCCGATGTCGTCGGCTTCGAGCTGACGGGCGCACTGCGCGAGGGCGTCACCGCGACCGACCTCGTGCTGACGGTGACCGAGATCCTGCGGCGCGAGAAGGTGGTCGGCCAGTTCGTCGAGTTCTGCGGCGAGGGCACCCGGACGCTGGCGGTGCCCGACCGCGCGACGATCGCCAACATGGCGCCCGAGTACGGCGCGACGATGGGTTTCTTCCCGGTCGACGAGAAGACGATCGACTACTTCCGCGGCACCGGCCGCACCAGCAGCGAGATCGAGACCTTCGAGGCCTACTTCCGTGCCCAGGGCCTGTTCGGGGTGCCGCGCGGCGCCGACATCGACTTCAGCCGCCGCATCACGCTGGACCTCGGCAGCGTGGCGCCCAGCCTCGCGGGGCCGAAGCGGCCGCAGGACCGGATCGAGATCGGCGCGATGAAGTCGAGCTTCGCCCGCCTGTTCAGCGCCGGGCCGGCCGACAACGGCTTCAACCAGCCGGCCGAGCGGCTGGGCCAGCGCCACCGGGTGCACGTCGGCAATGCGCTGACCCCCGCGGAGCCGGGTGTCGCCCCCGGCGCGCCGCGCGACGTCGTCGAGATGGTCGACAACCGCGCCACGCTGCGTTCCGCCCAGTCGGCAGCGCCATCGGCAGACGACGCTGCGCCGGCGCGCACGGTCGGCAACGGCGACGTGCTGATCGCGGCCATCACGAGCTGCACCAACACCAGCAACCCGGGCGTCATGCTCGCAGCCGGCCTGCTGGCGAAGAAGGCGGTCGAGGCGGGGCTGACGGTGCAACCGCACATCAAGACCTCGCTGGCGCCCGGCTCGCGCATCGTCACCGAATACCTGACGAAGACGGGGCTGCTGCCGTACCTGGAGCAGCTCGGCTTCGCGGTCGCCGCCTACGGCTGCACGACCTGCATCGGCAACGCCGGCGACCTCGCGCCCGAGCTCAACGAGGCGATCGGCGCGCACGACCTGGTCTGCGCCGCAGTGCTGTCGGGGAATCGCAATTTCGAGGCCCGCATCCACCCGAACCTGAAGGCCAATTTCCTCGCCAGCCCGCCGCTGGTCGTCGCCTACGCGATCGCCGGCACGGTGCAGAAGGACCTGATGACGGAGCCGGTCGGCATCGGCAAGGGCGGCCGCAAGGTCTGGCTGGGCGACATCTGGCCGACCAGCGACGAGGTGAACGCGCTGATGAAGAGCGCGATGGACGGCAAGGCCTTCCGCGCCAACTACGAGAAGGTGAAGTCCGACCCGGGCAAGCTGTGGCAGAGCATCCGCGGTGCCACCGGCGAGGTCTACCCGTGGCCGCCGAGCAGCTACATCGCGGAGCCGCCGTTCTTCGAGGACTTCACGCTCGAGGTGCCGCAGGCGACCGGGCCCGCGGGCGTTCGCGGGGCGCGCGTCATGGCACTGTTCGGCGACAGCATCACGACGGACCACGTCTCGCCGGCCGGCAGCTTCAAGCCCGAGACGCCGGCCGGGCGCTACCTGATGGCGCAAGGCGTGGCGCCAGCCGACTTCAACAGCTACGGCTCGCGGCGCGGCAACCACGAGGTGATGATGCGCGGCACCTTCGCCAACGTGCGCATCAAGAACCTGATGTTGCCGACCCAGGCCGATGGCGGCCGCGAGGAAGGCGGCTTCACGCTGATGCAGCCCGGCGGCCAGCGGCTGCCGATCTACGACGCGGCGATGAAGTACATCGCCGACGGCGTGCCGACGGTGGTCTTTGCCGGCGAGGAGTACGGTACCGGCTCGAGCCGCGACTGGGCCGCCAAGGGCACGCAGCTGCTCGGCATCAAGGCCGTGGTCGCGAAGAGCTTCGAGCGCATCCACCGCAGCAACCTGGTCGGCATGGGCGTGCTGCCGCTGCAGTTCGGGCGCGGCGATTCGTGGCAGTCGATCGGCCTCGTCGGCGAAGAGACGATCGACATCGAACTCGACCCCGGGCTGCGACCGCAGAGCGCAGCGCTGCTGATCGTCACCGGAGCCGACGGCCGCCGGCGCGAACATGCGCTGACGCTGCGCATCGACACGCCGATCGAGGTCGACTACTACCGCCACGGCGGCATCCTGCCGTTCG
>JBDTUO010000161.1:0-6564 GCA_040007675.1 Rubrivivax sp. | reverse complement strand
TTGCCCAGCCAGTCCATGTTGGCCATCGTGTAGTTCAGCGCCAGGCCCCACGCGATCGTCGCCAGCGGCAGGTAGTGACCCGACATGCGCAATGTCAGTGCGCCCAGCAGCACCGCCGTCAACACCGCCAGCGCGACCCCGATCACGAGCGTCACCAGCGGCGGCAGCCCACTCTGCGTCGCCAGGTAGGCCGCGGTGTAGGCCCCGATGCCGACGAACGCGGCCTGCCCGAACGAGGTCAGGCCGGCGCTTCCGGTCAGCAGCACGAGCCCGAGGGCGACCAGCGCATAGAGCCCGATGTAGATGCTCTGCGTGATCCAGAAGTCCGGCACCGGCAGCAGCGGCAGCACCATCATCAGCACGGCCACCGCCGGAAAGACGAAGCGCGTCCACGCGTACCCGCCTGCGGGCTGCCGGTTGGCCGGAACCGCCGGTTCAGTCTGCGTCGACATGCGGGTCGCGCAGCGAGCGCCACAGCAGCACCGGCAGGATGGCGCCGAACACGATCACCTCCTTGTAGGCGCTGGCCCAGAACGATCCGAAACTCTCGAGCAGGCCGACCCCGAGCGCGCCGACCAGCGCCAGCGGGTAGCTCGCGAGCCCGGCGAACACCGCCGCGACGAAGCCCTTGAGTCCGATCAGGAAGCCGCTGTCGTAGAACACCGTCGTCGTCGGACCGATCAGCAACCCGGACAGCGCGCCGATGAACGCCGCCATCGTGAACGACATGCGCCCGGCGGCGTCGCTCGAGATGCCCATCAGGCGCGCGCCGAGCCGGTTCACCGCGGTCGCACGCAGCGCCTTGCCGGCGAGCGAACGCTCGAAGAAGAGCCACAGACCGACGATCAGCGCCAGCGACGCGACGAAGATGATCACCGTCTGCCCCGACAGCGTGACGCCGCCGATGCTGAAGCGCTGGTCCCAGAAGCTCGGGTTGCGGAACCCCTCGGCGCCGAAGAAGTACAGCCCGAGGCCGACGAGCGCGAAATGCACGCCGACCGAGACGATCAGCAGCACCAGCACGCTGGCGTCTGCGAGTGACTCGTACGCCAGGCGGTAGATCAGCGGCCCGAAAGGCGTCACGAGCGCCACCGTCAGGGCCGCCTGCGCCAGCAGCGGCCACTGGCGCGGCGCGGCCCACACCGCCACCAGTGACACGGCCACCGGCCAGGCGAGCGTGCGCAGCGCCGAACGCGCGAGCCGCGCGGGGGGATGGCGATGGCGCAGCCCGTGCACGAGGTCGGCGAGCGTCACCGCGCCGGCCAGCACCAGCAGGAACCAGACCGTGCCAGGTACGCGCCCGGCCTGCAGCAGCGCCAGCGTCAGCGCCCCGAAGGCGACGAACTCGCCCTGCGGGATGAAGATCACGCGCGTGACCGCGAACACCAGCACCGTGGCGAGCGCCAGCAGCGCGTACACCGCGCCGTTGGTCAGGCCGTCGAGCGCCAGGATGCCGGCGATCGTCAGGTCCATGCGGCCGCCCAGCGCCGGACCCGTGGCACGCCGCCCGCGGCGGGCGAGGCCGCGGGCAAACGCACGATCACTTCTCGACCACGAACTTGCCGTCGACCACCTTGAGCATCACGCCCGTCTCGTTGGTGTAGCCCCAGTGGTCCTCGGGCGTCCAGTTCATCACGCCGTGCGAGAAGATCGTGCGGCCCATCGTCTCGACGGCGTCGCGCAGCGCGGCGCGGAACTCCGGCGTGCCCGGCTTGGCCTTCTTCAGCGCCACCGGCAGGATTTTCTCCAGCACGATTTTCGCGTCGTAGGCATGGCCGGCGAACTGGCTCGCGTTGCCCTTGCCATAGGCTGCCTCGTAGTTGGTGACGAAGTCCACCGCAACCGCCTTCGACGGGTGGCTGTCGGGCAACTGGCCGGCGATCACGGCCGGGCCGGAGACGACGAAGCTGCCCTCGACGTCCTTGCCGCCGATGCGCACCAGGTCCGGCGTCGCCGCCGCGTGCGTCTGGTAGATCTTGCCCTTGAAGCCACGCTCGATCAGCGCCTTGTGCGGCATCGCCGCCGCCGAGCCGGAGGCGACCACGAGCACCGCGTCGGGGTTGGCCGAGACGATCTTCAGCGCCTGCGGCGTCACGCTGGTGTCGGTGCGCGCGAAGCGCTCGACGGCGACGATCTTGATGCCGGCCGCGCCGATCTGTTTTTCCATCTCCTTGAGCCACAGCTCGCCGTAGGCGTCGGTGTAGCCGAGGAAGCCGAGCGTCTTCACGCCGGCCTTCTTCATGTGCTCGACGACCGGATGCGCCATCACCGAGAATCCCTGCGGCAGGCGGAACACCCACTTCTCCTGCTCGGGCGGCAAGCCGACCGGCGCGATCGACAGCTGCGGGGTTTTCGTCTCGGTGGCGATCGGCGCGATGGCACCCGAGACGACCGTGATCGAGCCGCCGAAGATCATGTCGACCTTGTCGTCGGTGACGAAGCGGCGCGCGTTCGCGACGCCCTTGCCGGGGTCGGAGGCATCGTCGAGGATGATCAGGTTGACCTTCTCGCCGGCGACGGTCGCCGGCCACAGCTTGAACTGGTTGGCCACCGGAATGCCGAGGCCGGACGCCGGCCCGGTCATCGACAGCGTGACGCCGATGTTGACGTCGGCCGACGCGACGTTGGCGGCGCTGGTGGCGAGCAGCACGGCGGCCGCAGTGAGGGTCTTGCGCAAGAGGGTCATGGGTTCATCTCCAGGGGTCGTGGTGGCAGGTCGGGAAGTGGGGCCGCAGGCCCGTCGGCTTCACAGGCACAGGGCCTTGAGGTCCTCGGGCACAGGGATCGCGCGCAGGCGGTGGGGGTCGGCCGGGTCGCGCTGCACGAAGGCGCGCACCTCGGTGCTTTCGCACAGCAGGGTGTCGCCGCGCAGCACGCGGTGGCGGTGGCGGAAGGTCTTGGCCTGCCACTCCTCGATGCAGGTGTGGACGGCTAGCGTTTCCCCGTAGGTGGCCGAGCGGAAGAACCTGGTGTGGATCTCGAGCAGCGGCGTGCCGACGATGCCGCGCGTCTTGACGAGCTCGCGCCAGGGCGGGATGCCGCAGGCCATGAAGAATTCGAGCGACGCCTCGTCCATCCAGCGCGAGAAGTTGGGGAAGAACACGATGCCGGCGGGGTCGCAGTCGCCGAAGCCCACGGCGACGTGGTACACGTGCTCGCGGCTCACCGGCGCACTCCCCGCGCGGATTGCGGTCGCCAATTCATCGCGGCGCCATGCGCAGCGCGCCGTCGAGCCGGATGACTTCGCCGTTGAGGTGCGTGTTGGTGACCACGTGCATGGCGAGGGCTGCAAATTCGTCCGGATGGCCGAGCCGTTTCGGGAACGGTATCGACGCCGCGAGCGAGGCCTGCACCTCGCCCGGCAACTGCTGCATCAGCGGGGTCGAGAACAGCCCCGGCGCGATCGTCACGACGCGGATGCCGAACTGCGCGAGGTCGCGCGCCAGCGGCAGCGTCATGCCGACGAGCCCGCCCTTGCTGGCCGAGTAGGCCTGCTGCCCGACCTGGCCGTCGAACGCGGCGACCGATGCCGTCAGCAGCATCACGCCGCGCTCGCCGTCGGCCAGCGGTTCGAGCCGGGCAATGCGCGCCGCCGCGAGCCGCAGCACGTTGTAGGTGCCGAACAGGTTGACCCGCACGACGCGCTCGAAGTCCTCGAGCGGCGACGCGCTGCCGTCGCGCGTGAGCACCCGCTTGGCGGTGCCGATGCCGGCGATGTTCATCACGATGCGCGGCGTGCCGTGGCGAGCCTCTGCAGCGTCGAGCGCGGCCTCGACGCTCTCGGTCACGGTGATGTCGGCGCCGAGCGCGAGGCCACCGATCTCGGCCGCCACCGCCTGCGCGTTGCCCGCATTCACGTCGAGCACGGCGACCCGTGCGCCGGCCAACGCGAGCGCACGCGCGACGGCGGCGCCGAGGCCGGAGCCGCCGCCGGTGACGAGCGCGGACTGTCCCTGGATCTGCACGTTCGGATCTCCTGTGTGCGGTCGCCTTCAGACGCCGTAGGGTGACGGCGGGTCGACAAGCCAGCGCGCACGATACGCCGCCGCCGGTGGAGTGGCGAGCCGGCGCGAACTCATGCGCTCATCACGCCGTCACCGCCGGCGTACAGGCGCTGCACAGCGTCGGCGCGCCGCCGCAGCACCGCGGCCTGGTTGACGTAGCCCTTGTCGGTGATTTCGCCGGCGTCGGCGCTCGGCGCCTCCACGAGCCAGAGCGCGCGCGTGGGCACCTGCGACGAGCCGCCGCCCGCGGCACGCAGCGAGCGCAACGCCGACGACACCCGGCCGGCGAGCTCGATCGGCGCCAGCGCCGCGGCCTGCGGGCTCGGGAACAGCAGCACGCCGACTTCGTCGCGGTCGTGGCCGGTGATCACCGCATCCTGCACCAGCGGCGCCAGCGCCGAGATCACGCGCACACGCAGCGTGCCGACGCTGACCCAGGTGCCGCTGGCAAGCTTGAAGTCCTCGGCCACGCGGCCGTCGAACACGACCCCGGCTTCGGGGTGCGCCTCGTCGAGCAGATAGCCGGCGTCGCCGATGCGGTAGTAGCCTTCTTCGTCGAAGGCCTGGGCGGTGAGTTCCGGCGCGTCCCGGTAGCCGGAAAAGACGCTGACGCCGCGCACGCGCAACTCCAGCTTGTCGCCGTTCGGCACGAACTTCAGCTCCAGACCCGGCAGCGGCGCGCCGATGACGCCGGCGCGCTCGAGCCGCCAGTGGGCACTCGTGATCGCCGGCGAGGTCTCGGTCGAGCCCCAGGACGTCGTCAACCACACCTCGCGGCCACACACGCGGCGCGCCAGCGCCTGCATCCGCTCCCAGGTCGACTGCGGCAGCGCTGCGCCGGCGTAGAACACCGCCTGAAGGCGCTCGAAGAAGCGGCGCGCGAGCGCATCGTCGGCCTCCAGCAGCGGCAGCAGCAGGTCGAGCCCGCGCGGCACGTTGAAGTGGATCGTGGGCCTCACCTCGGCCAGGTTGCGCACGCTCTTGTCGATCAACCCGGGCGCCGGCCGCCCCTCGTCGATCACGAGCTCGCCGCCGTGGCACAGCACCATGTTCAGGTTGTGGTTGCCGCCGAAGGTGTGGCTCCAGGGCAGCCAGTCGACCAGCACCGGCTTGTCGCGCGCGAGGAAGCGCCACGCCTGGGCGATCATCTGCTGGTTGGCGCACAACATGCGGTGGGTGTTGATGACGACCTTCGGATGCCCGGTGGAGCCCGAAGTCAGCAGGTATTTGGCATGCACGTCCGGCGTGATGGCGGCGAACGCCGCGGCCACGTCCGGCCCCTCGGTGCGCTCGCCCAGCGCCGCCAGCGTGTGGGCCCCGGGCATCGATTCGGCACCGTGGCTGAACACCGAGACCGCGCCCAGGCCGGCGCCCGCCATCGCGGGGCCGTACACCGCGGCGTCGGACGCGTAGACCAGGGCCGGCATCAGCGTGTTCAGGATGCCGTGGATCTTGGTGTGGTCCTGCGTCAGCCGGCAGTACGCGCTGGACACGCTGCACACCGCCCGGCCGATGTGCATCGCCGCCAGCATCAGCAGGAGGTGGTCGATTCCGTTGTCCGACAGCACGACGACCGGCCGCTGCGGCGGCAGGTCCAGGTCGAGCAAGCCTTGCGCGAGGCGGCCGACCTCGGCCCGGGTCTGGCCCCAGCTCAGGCGCCGCCAGCCGCCGTCGGCCGCACGCTCGGCGAACGCCGGCGCGTCCGGGGTTTCGGCGGCCCAGCGCTCGAGCCACTCGCCGATGCAGCGCGCATACGGCTGCAGCGGTTCGGGCGAGCGCAGCACGAAGCCGCCGTCGGGGTGGGCCTCGCGGATGACGCGCGGCGGGGCCAGTTGCCGCGCGTCGTCGAACCAGTCGTCGTGGGTCACTCGCTCCATACACTTGTGTCTGTGACAGTTCGGAACCGGGGGCCGGTCGCAGGCGATTCGTCGAACTATTCGCCGAACTATTCGCCGAGGTAGGCGGCGCGCACTCTCGGGTCGTTCAGCAGCGCCTTGGCATCGCCCGCCATCGTGATCTCGCCCGAGTCCATCACGTAGCCGCGGTCGGCGAGACCCAGCGCCCGGCTGGCGTTCTGCTCCACCAGCAGCACCGTCGTGCCGCGCTGGTGGAAGTCATCGACGACCTCGAAGATCTTGTCGACCATGATGGGGCTCAGCCCCATCGACGGTTCGTCGAGCAGCAGCACCTTGGGGCGCGCCATCAGCGCACGGCCCATTGCGAGCATCTGCTGCTCGCCGCCGCTCATCGTGCCGGCGAGCTGCCTGGCGCGTTCCTTCAGGCGCGGGAAAATGCCGAACACCTTGTCGACGTCGGCCGCGATCTCGTCGTCGTCACGCACGAACGCACCCATCTGCAGGTTCTCGGTGATCGTCATGCGGGCGAACACGCCGCGGCCCTCGGGCACCATCACCAGACCCTGCTTGACGAGTTCCCACGCGCCCTGCCCCTTGATGGATCGGCCGAGGTATTCGATCTCGCCGTCGGCCACCGGCTGCAGGCCGGTGATCGCCTTCAGCGTCGTCGTCTTGCCGGCGCCGTTGGCACCGATCAGGCTCAC
>JBDTUO010000160.1:0-6569 GCA_040007675.1 Rubrivivax sp. | reverse complement strand
GTCGTGCCGGCGGCGATGCGTTCGTCCCACGCCTGCTTGAGGTACAGCAGCATGATGACGCCGAACTCGGCCGCCACCCCGGCCAGCGCGATGAAGCCCACGGCCCCGGCAACCGACAGGTTGTAGCTCAGCAGCCAGAGCAGCCAGATGCCGCCGATGAGCGCGAACGGCAGCGTCGCCATGATC
Source organism: Rubrivivax sp. (assembly GCA_040007675.1). Lineage (GTDB taxonomy): Bacteria > Pseudomonadota > Gammaproteobacteria > Burkholderiales > Burkholderiaceae_C > Rubrivivax. Next base: position 6,383 of record JBDTUO010000160.1, on the reverse strand, counting down.
AGCAGCGCCTCGTCGAAACGCCGGAACGTCAGGTACAGCAGCACGAAGATGATCAGCAGCGTGAACGGCACCACGAGCTTGAGTTTCGCGGTCGCGCGCTCGAGGAACTCGAACTGCCCCGACCAGGAAATCGAGTAGCCAGGCGGCAGCGCCACCTTCCCGGCCACCGCGCGCTGCATGTCGAGCACCGCCGAGCGCAGGTCGCGCCCGCGGATGTCCACGTACACCCAGCCCGACAGGCGGGCGTTTTCGCTGCGCAGCATCGGCGGCCCGTCGGTGATGCGGATGTCGGCCACGTCAGCGAGCACCAGCCGCGCGCCGCGCGCGGTGACCACCGGCAGCTGGCGCAGCTTGTCGAGCGAGTCGCGGATCTCGCGCGGGTAACGCAGGTTGATCGGGAAACGCTGCAGCCCCTCGACGGTCTCGCCGATGGTGTCGCCACCGACCGCGGACGCGATCACCGCCTGCACGTCGGCGATGTTCAGGCCGAAGCGCGCCGCCGCGTCTCGGTCGATGTCGACATCGACGTAGCGCCCGCCGGTGAGCCGTTCGGCGAGTGCGCTGCTGACCCCGGGCACGTCCTTCAGTACCTTCTCGATCTCGCCGCTGACGCGGTCGATGGTCGCCAGGTCCGCGCCCGCGACCTTGACACCGACGGGGCTCTTGATGCCGGTCGCGAGCATGTCGATGCGGTTGCGGATCGGCGGCACCCAGATGTTCGCCAGCCCGGGCACCTGCACGACGCGGTCGAGCTCGTCGACCAGCTTGTCCTGCGTCATGCCGGGCCGCCACTGCTCACGCGGCTTGAACTGGATCGTGGTCTCGAACATCTCCAGCGGTGCCGGGTCAGTCGCGGTCTCGGCACGGCCGGCCTTGCCGTAGACGCTTGCGACCTCGGGCACGGTGCGGATCAGCCGATCGGTCTGCTGCAGCAGCTCGGCCGCCTTGCCGGCCGAAAGCCCGGGCAGCGCAGACGGCATGTACAGCAGGTCGCCTTCGTCGAGCCGCGGCATGAACTCGCCGCCGATGTGCTGCAGCGGCCACAGGCTCAGCACCAGCGCCACGGCGGCGACAGCCAGCGTGAGCCTGGGCACCCGCAGCACGGCGTTCAGCAGCGGCCGGTAGATCGCGATCAGCGCGCGGTTCAGCGGGTTGGACTTCTCGTCCGGGATGCGCCCGCGGATCAGGTAACCCATCAGCACCGGGATCAGCGTGGCGGACAGACCTGCCGCGGCCGCCATCGCGTAGGTCTTCGTGAACGCCAGCGGCGCGAACAACCGCCCCTCCTGCGCCTCCAGCGTGAAGACCGGAATGAAACTCAGCGTGATGATCAGCAGCGAGAAGAACAGCGCCGGCCCGACCTCGGTCGCCGCATCGCCGATCACGCGCCAGCGCGCGTCGCCGCGCAAGGTCTCGCCCGGGTGCGCGTGCCCCCAGCGTTCGAGATGCTTGTGCGCGTTCTCGATCATCACGACGGCGGCGTCGACCATCGCGCCGATCGCGATCGCGATGCCGCCGAGCGACATGATGTTGGCGTTGACGCCCTGGTAGCGCATCACGATGAAGGCCACCAGGATGCCGAGCGGCAGCGAGACGATCGCCACGAAGGCCGAGCGCAGGTGGAACAGGAAGACGAAGCACACCACCGCCACGACCAGGAACTCCTCGAGCAGCTTGTGGCCGAGGTTCTCGACCGCCCGTTCGATCAACCCGGAGCGGTCGTAGACCGGCACGATCTCCACCCCGCGCGGCAGGCTGCCCTGCAGATCCCGCAGCCGCGCCTTGACCGCCGCGATCGTCTCGAGCGCGTTCTTGCCCGAGCGCATCACGATCACGCCGCCGGCCGCCTCGCCTTCGCCGTCGAGCTCGCCGATGCCGCGCCGCATCTCGGGCCCGACCTGGATGCGTGCGACGTCGCCCAGCCGCACCGACACGCCGGCGTCGGTGCTCAGCAGCGGCACCTTGCGGAAGTCGTCGAGGGTCTGCAGGTAACCCGACGCGCGCACCATGTACTCGGCCTCGCCGAGCTCGAGCACCGAGCCGCCGCTTTCCTGGTTGGCGCGCTGGATCGCGTCGACCACCCGCGTGTGCGGAATGCGGTAGGCCGCCAGCTTGTCGGGGTCCAGCACGACCTGGTACTGGCGCACCATGCCGCCGACCGATGCCACCTCGGCGACGTTGCGCACCGACTTCAGCTCGAACTTCAGGAACCAGTCCTGCAGCGCGCGCAGTTGCGAGACGTCGAGCGAGCCGCTGCGGTCGACCAGCGCGTACTGGTAGATCCAGCCCACGCCGGTGGCGTCCGGGCCGAGCTGCGCGCGGGCGTTCGCGGGCAGCCGTGCCTGCACCTGGTTCAGGTACTCCAGCACCCGCGAGCGTGCCCAGTACAGGTCGGTGCCGTCCTCGAACAGCACGTAGACGAAGCTGTCGCCGAAGAACGAGTAGCCACGCACCGTCCTCGCGCCCGGCACCGACAACATCGTCGTCGTCAGCGGGTACGTGACCTGGTTTTCGACGATTTGTGGCGCCTGGCCAGGGTAGGTCGTGCGGATGATGACCTGCACGTCCGACAGGTCGGGCAAGGCGTCGAGCGGCGTCTTGAGCACCGAGATCACGCCCCAGGCGCTGATCATCAGCGTGGCCAGCAGCACGAGGCCGCGGTTGGCGATCGACCAGCGGATCAGGCGCGCGATCACGGCTTGCCCCGCGGCTCGGCCGTGCGGGCCGCCGATGCAGCCGGCGGCGCAGGTGGTGCTGATGATGGCGGCGCCGCGAGCGGCGTCATGCGCGTGAGCTGCGGCAAGCCGTCGGCATCCATGAAGAACTCGAAGCCGACCCGGTCGCCCGCTGCCAGCCGACGCGGCAGCCCGGAGCTCGGCGGCTTGAAGTCCATCGTCATCGGCCCCCATTTCAACGACGGGATCGGCCCGTGCGACAGGGTGAGCGCATCGCGGTCGATGCGTTCGACGGTGGCTTCGCCCGAGTGGCGCTCCGCCGCGGTCGGTGGCGTGTCAGGGTTCAGGCGCGACTCGACGCCCCGCAGGCTCGCCTCGGAGTCGATCAGGAACTGCGACGACACGACGACGCGCTGACCGGCGCGCAGACCGCGCCGGATCTCGGTCTGGCCGCCCGTCTCGATGCCGGTCTCGACACCCACTGGGCGAAAACGGCCGTCGTCCTCCGCCAGCAGCACCACGCTGCGCCGGCCGGTCTGGATCACCGCCTCGGTCGGCACGACCAGCGAGCGCGCCGTGCGCAGGTCCAGGAACTGCATCTGCACGAACATGCCGGGCACCAGCCGCCCCCCGGGGTTGCCGAGTTCGACGCGCGCCTTGAGCGTGCGGGTCGTCGGATCGACCTCCGGCAACAGCGCCTGTACCTTGCCGTCGACGATGACACCGGGCACCGCGGGCGACGACGCCTTCACGGCCGTGCCGGGCCGCACCAGCGCCGCCTGGCTCTCGGGGACTTCGGCCTGGGCCCAGACGGTGCGGGTGCCGTTGATGCGGAACAGCGTCGCCCCGGGCATCACGGTCGTGCCTTCACGCACCAGCAGTTCGGTCACGACGCCGGCGATCGGCGCTCGCAGCACGAGGCGCGGCAGGCTGCGCCCACTGGACTCGACGAGCGCGATCTGCGCCTCGCTCATGCCGACCTGCAGCAGGCGCTGGCGCGCGCCGTCCACCAGCGGCGCGAGGCCGGTACCCACCATGCGCCGCACCGAGAGGAACTCCTCCTGCGCAGCGATCCACTCGGGCACGTAGAGCTCGGCCAGCGCCTGGCCGGCGGCGACGCGGTCGAGCGTGGCGCGCACGTGCAGCTTCTCGACGAAACCCGTCGCCCGCGCCTGCACCACCGCCTGGTCACGTTCGTTCCACGCGATGTTGCCGACCGCGGCCACCTGCGGCGCGAGCTGCGTCTCGATGACCTCGGCGGTTCGCACGCCCAGGTTCTGCTGGGTGCGCGGGCTCACCGTGACCTTGCTGCCGTCGGCACTGCCGCTGTCGGCGTAGACCGGCACCAGCATCATGTCCATGAAAGGCGACTTGGCCGGCTTGTCGAACTTGTTCCCCGGCACCATCGGGTCGTGGTAGTACAGCACCGCCTTGCCGGTGACGGGATCGACATCGCCGGCCTTGATGCCGGCCTCGATGTGACGGCGGGTCGCGGCCTCACCGGCAGGAATGCCCTGCGGTACGGGTTCGAGGGCGGTCACCGCCGACGCCGGCGCATCGCCCGCCGCCGACGCCACCGCGCCCGACGCGGCCGACGCGGCCGCCACGCCGCGCCGCAGCCCGCTCTCATACAGGGCATAGCCGGCCACGGCGAGCAGCGCCACTGCCAGCGCGCCGGCGAGCACCACACGGGTCTTGGTCATCGTGCTTGCTCCTTGGCCGGCGCGGCCACGTTCTGCACCGGCGCTTCGCCAGGGGGGATCAGGTAATTGAGCTGGGCCCACAGCACGGCGGTCTCGCGCTCGATGCGCAGCCGCTCGAGCCGGGTGTCGAGTTCCACCCGGCGCGCGTCGAGCACGGCGGCCAGCGGCACCGTGGCGCCGCGGTAGGCGTCCTGCGCCGCCCGCACCTGCTCGGCCGCGAGCGGCAGGAGGCTGGCGTCGTACTGCGCCAGCCGTTCACGGTTGGCCTGCCAGGACTGGATCGCGCTGCGCGTCTGCGCCTGCACTTCACGCAAAGCCTCGTCGCGCTCGTCGCGCGCCTGCCGGGCGAGCGACTGGCGGGCCGACCACTCGCGGTCCTGTCGGTTCACAGCATCCCATTGCAACGGGATCGACACGCTGAGCGACACCATGTTGGAGTAGGCTGGCCCGCGCTGACTGACCATCAACTCGGCGCTCCAGTCGGACCGCCGCTCGGTGCCTGCGACATCGGCCAGCGCGCGCGCCAGCGCCTCCTGCTGCGCCAGCCAGACGATGCGCGGGTGCTGCGCCAAGACCTCGTCGAGGTCGTCGGGGCTCCACGGCAAACCGGCCATGGCGGGCGGTTCACCCAGCGCCTGCACCCCCGCTTCGCCGACCCAGCGCGCCAGCCGGGTGCGTGCGGTGGCGATGTCGCGCGCCGTCAGCCGCAACCGGTCGCCGACCGCGGCCTCCGCCGCACGTGCAGCGACGGCATCGACCTGCGTGCCGCGCCCGCCGCGGTAGGCAGCGTCGGCCGCCTGCACCGGCAGCGCCGCCTCATCCCGCTGGGCCGCGATCAGCGCGTGCATGCGCGTGAGGTAGTGCAGTTCCAGCCAGGCGATCGCGGTGTCGCGCCGCAGGTCGGCCAGCGCCACGCGGCGCATGGCCTGCGCCAGCGCGGCCTCGCGGTCGAAGCGCGCCGAACGCGCGCGGCGCTTGTCTGCGCGCGTGAACTCCTGCAGCACGCCGACCGAGCGCATCGTCATGAAGTCGCGCGTGAGGCTGAAGCGGTCCGGCCCGTCGACCGGCAGGTTGGTCAGCGCCGCCTTGAGCACCGGGTCGGGACGCCGGCCAGCCGCTACCGCCTGCTCACGCGCGGCCAGCGTGGCGGCGTCCTGGGCGGGCAGCAGGAGCGATCGCACCTGTGCCTGGTGCAGCGCGTCGTCGAAGGTCAGCACGGTCTGGGCCTGAACGGCGCTGGCCAGCAAGGTGGAAAAAACGAAGACCCAGGCGCCACACGCCGATCGCGGACGCACGACCGCGCGGGGACGCAAAGATGGACGGGACATCGACAGCTCTCCAGACACAGGAACGAGCGGGTCGCGGCGGTCGGTCGATCGGCAGCGGCCAGGGCTGGCGGGATCGGCGGCCGCGGCGGGCCGGCGCTGCGACGGCCACCAGGGGCCGGCCGTCAGCGCGACAAGGTCGTCTGGAGGATCAGGTTCGGCGCACGCAGTGCAGGATCGCGAGCGGTGGTGCCGCCGCCGCCCGCTCACCGGGCGCACACGCCGCGGCGCGGCGCCGGGGCTCGGTCCGCGGCGGCGGGAGGTGCATGGTCCACGCCACCGAGCGGATGATCGGCACGCTGACGTGCTGTGCTCGGTCGCTCTGGTGCCCGGCTTTGCAGTGTTCCGCACAGAGGTTCGGCAGCGCGGCGTCAGCCGCCCACATCGCGCCGTCACAGTCGGGGCTGATCCCATCGGGCGCCACATCGGCTGCGCCGCTGGCGTGCGTCGCTGTCGCAAAGGTCGACCCCGAAACCGCCGACGGACAGGCGTAGGCGGCCACCATGAATTGCCCGAACAGCAGCACCCCCACCAGCAGGCGGGCGATCGAGCGTCGCCACGACCGGCTGATGATCAGCACGGCATCACGGCGTCACGGGCACGGCGGTCGGTGCACATTCAGGCAAGCGGGCAGTCTGCTGCAACGCGCGGACTGTAGCCGGATCGGGCGGGGCTTCACG
>JBDTUO010000159.1:0-6612 GCA_040007675.1 Rubrivivax sp. | reverse complement strand
CGTCCATCCAGACTTCCAACCGGTCGCCGACCGCGTTCACGATCGCCGGCAGCGCCGCGATGCTCGAGGGCGCACCGTCGAGCTGGCGCCCGCCGTGGTTGCTGACGACGATCGCGTCGGCGCCGTGCTGCGCCGCGAGTTCGGCATCCTCGACTTCCATGATGCCCTTGAGGATCAGCTTGCCGCCCCAGCGCTCGCGCACCCAGTCGACGTCCGGCCAGGACAGGCGGGGGTCGAACTGTTCGTTGGTCCAGGCCGCGAGCGACTTCATGTCGCTCACGCCCTTGACGTGGCCGACCAGGTTGCCGAAGGTGTGGCGCCGGGTCCCGGCCATGCCGAGCAGCCAGCGCGGCTTGGTCGCCATGTCGAGCGCATTGCCCAGCGTCGGCCACGGCGAAGCGCGCAGGCCGTTCTTCAGGTCCTTGTGGCGCTGGCCGATGACCTGCAGGTCGAGCGTCAGCACCAGCGCGCTGCAGTGCGCGGCCTTGCAGCGGTCGATCAAGCGGCCCATGGCCTCGCGGTCGCGCATCATGTAGAGCTGGAACCAGAAGGGCGCGCCGGTCGCCTCGGCGACGTCCTCGATCGAGCAGATGCTCATCGTCGACAGCGTGAACGGGATGCCGAAGGCCTTGGCCGCGCGCGCCGCGAGGATCTCGCCGTCCGCATGCTGCATTCCGGTCAGGCCCACCGGCGCGATCGCCACCGGCATCGTGGCGTCGACCCCGACCATCTTGACCGCGGTGCTGCGGTTCTCCATGTTGACCGCCACGCGCTGGCGAAACTGGATGGCGCGGAAGTCCGCCTCGTTGGCGCGGTAGGTGCCTTCGGTCCAGCTGCCGCTGTCGGCGTAGTCGTAGAACATGCGCGGCACGCGCCGCTGGGCCAGCAGCCGCAGGTCCTCGATGTTCGTGATGACGGCCATGGCCTCGTCTCCAGGAGTTGTCGTCGTTCGTTCGTCGTCCGCGCTGCATGCTAGCGGACGCACAGGGCCGCTCGGCGCGGGCGTAGGACGCGGCCGATCCCGCGCTCGGCGCCGCGGCCGACGGCCAGGCGTGCACTCGTCCGGCACAGTCGATCTGCCCGCGCGCCGACGAGGGATGCGCTGATCGAATCACGGACCCGAGGAACGCGACACGATGACCCCCCACCGCACCGGCCAGGCCGCTCCTCCCCTCGGACGCGAAGCGTTCGGCGAACGCTTTCGTCAACAGTTCTTCGATCCGGCCTACGCCGTGGAGGCCGACGCGCTGGCGCGAATCGAGCAGATCGCATGGGAGGCCTACGACGAAGGCCGCAAGGCGCCGCTCACGAAGCCGGCGGGGCGCGGCTTCGCCGACCCGACCTACGAAATCTCGACCGAATGGCTCGACACGAGGCGCCGCCTGCGCGCGGCACAGAAGCGCCAGGAAGACCGCTCGGCGCCGTCGCGCGTGCTGGTGATCTGCGGCAGCCCGCGCAACGACGGCAGCTGCCCGGGCGAGGTGTCGAAGACGTGGCGGCTGGCCACCAGCGCCTGCCACGTGCTGCGCGCGCTGAACGTGGAGGCCGATCTGCTGGATTTGAGTGAGCTCACCTCCGTCTACGGCCGCAAGATCCATCCGTGCAAGGGCTGCGTCTCGACCGCGATGCCGTTGTGCCACTGGCCGTGCAGCTGTTATCCGAACCACGCGCTCGGGCAGGCGCCGGACTGGATGGCCGAGATCTACGAGCGCTGGGTGTCGGCGCACGGGGTGCTGATCGTCACGCCGACACACTGGTACCAGTCGCCGACCGCACTCAAGCTGATGATCGACCGCCTGGTCTGCGCCGACGGCGGCAACCCCGATCCGACCACGACCCACGGCAAGACCGTGGAGGAGGCGCGCCGGCTGGAAGCCAAGGGCTGGGACTATCCGAAGCATGTCGCCGGGCGCGTCTACGGCGTGATCGTGCACGGTGACGTCGCCGGGGTCGAGAGCCACCGGCGCAACCTGACCGACTGGCTCGACTGGATGGGCCTGATCGACGCCGGCGGTTTGGCGCGGCTGGACCGCTATGTCGGCTACTTCGAGCCGTACTTCGAGAGCCACGACGCGCTCGACAAGGACCCGGCCGTGCAGGAGGAAGCCCGCAACGTGGCGCGGGCGGTCGCAGCCGCGGTCGCCGCGCGCCGCGCCGGCGACCTGCCGTCCCCGGACGCCAAGCTCAAGCCGCCGCGGCCGAAGTGAAACGGCCCGCCGTCGCTACAGCGGCTTGGGCACCAGGCCGATCACCAACCCCTTGTCGGTCACGGTAATGCGGCCCGGCTGGACGCCCAGGCCGTCCATCAGCGCAAGATCCTGCGGGCGCATTTGGTGCAGCACCACCTCCTGCAGCGCGCCTTCGGCCAGCGCCGGCCCGAACGCATTCAGCCAGTCGGACGCTTCGGGCCGAAGGTCCGGAATGCGCAGATTGCGGAACTTCAGCCCCGTGGCGCGGATCGTGTGATCGTGCGGCTCATAGCGCAACGCGAAGTCCATTTCGAACGTGCCGGCCCGGCTCTGATTCAGCGCCGGCCCGGCCGCCTCGACGGTCATCTCCGCGCTGACGCGATTTTGCTCGGGCAGCAGCCGCAGGCGAGGCGCCTGCAGGTCCAGCGTGAGCAGGCCGGCCACCGGATAGCGCAGCGGAAACCGTTGCGTCACGACCTGCTGCAGCTGTTCGGCCGACACGGTGTAGCTGGGTGGCGCTTGGGCATGGGCGCAGGGCTGACCCGCAGCCAGCAGGGCCACGACGGCCCCCGTGCGCGCGAGCAGCGTGCACCTGCGCGCGAGCGGCATGAGCGAGGCGGCCCGAAGCACTAGACGCCCAGCACTCGCGGCAGCCACAGCGCGATGCCGGGGAAGGCGCACAGGATCACGAGCCGCACCAGGTCGACCGCGATGAACGGCATCGTGCCGGCGTAGATGCGCGTCAGCGGGATGTCGCGCGCGATCGAGTTGATGACGAACACGTTCATGCCGACCGGTGGGCAGATCATGCCGAACGTGACCGCCATGACGACGATGACGCCGAACCACACGGCATCGAAGCCGAGCTGCGTCATCGCCGGGAAGACGATCGGCACCGTGAGCAGGATCATCGCCAGCTCGTCCATCACGGCGCCGAGGACCAGGTAGCCGAGCATCACGATCGCCAGCACGCCGTACGCGCCGACCGGCAGGCTCACGAGCCAGTCCACCGCCTGCTGCGTGAACTGCGTGATCGTCAGGAAGTAGCCGAACAGGAAGGCGCCGACGACGATCATCATGATCGCCGACGAGACGCGCAGCGCATCGATCAGCGCCTCGCGGATCTGCGGCCAGCGCAGGCGACGGCGCAGCATGCCGATCAGCAGCGTACCGGCGGCGCCGACGCCCGACGCCTCCTGCACCGTGAACAGGCCCCCGTAGATGCCGCCCAGCACGAAGGCGAACAGCAGCAGCACCGCCCACAGGTCTTTCAGGCTGGCGAAGCGCTCGGCCCACGAATGCGGCTCGCCGAGCGGCAGCCGATCCGGATGCCGCCACGCCAGCCATTGCACCAGCGCGGCGTAGAACAGCACGCCCAGCAGGCCGGGCAGGATGCCGGCGGCGAACAGCTTGGCGATGTCGACCTCGGTCATGATCCCGTACAGCACGAAGATCGTCGACGGCGGAATCATGATGCCGAGCGTGCCGCCGGCGGCGATCAGCCCGGCCGAGAAGCCGGGGTCGTAGCCGGCGCGGCGCATCTCGGGCAGTGCCACCTGCGACATCGTCGCCGCGGTGGCGACCGACGAGCCGTTGATCGCGGCGAAGCCGCCGCAGGCGGCGATGCTGGCGTAGGCCAGGCCGCCGCGCCGGTGGCCGAACCACGCGCGGCCGGCGGCGAACAGCTCGCGGCTCATGCCCGAATGCGACGCGAACGATCCCATCAGGATGAACATCGGGATCACGAGCAGGTTGTAGTCGGTCAGCACCGACAGCGGCACGTTGCCCAGCAGGTTCATCGCCGGCCCCATGCCGCTGAGCGCGCCGAAGCCGAGCACGCCGACGATGCCCATCGCGATGCCGATCGGCACGCGCAGCGCCATCAACACGAACATGCCGACGAAGCCGGCGAGCGCGACCGCGTCACGGTCCATCGGCAACCCGCTTCGGGTCCGGCGCGTCCACCGCTGCGGAGGCGCCGACGTGGGCGTCCGGATCCCGGCCGCGCAGCAGCAGGAGCACGCGCAGCGCGGCCAGCAGCGCGGCGGCGATCGCGCCGCAGGCGGCGATGCTCTGGAAAGGCACCAGCGGCAGCCGCAGGTCCGTCGTGGCCTGGGTGCCGCCGGCCAGCACCTTGGCCAGCACCATCCACGCCATCGGCGCGAGGAAGGCCAGCGTCACGAGCCCGGCGACGATGTCGAGTACCCGCCGCCCCCGGGCACGCAGGTGTTCCCAGACGATGTCGACCGCGATGTGGCCCGCATGGTAGGTCGCCACCGCGATGCCCCAGAACAGCGCGATCGCCATCAGCAGCTTGCTGCCGTCGTACCAGTCGGGAATCTGCACCGACAGCAGGTCGCGAAACGCGACGTTGGCCGCCGTCAGCACCGCGATCAGCAGCAGGAAGACGGCCGCCACCGTCTCGGTGGCGGCGAGCAGGCGCCGACGCATCATGCGACGGCGCCGGATCGACGGCGCTCCATCAATACGCGCCGCCAGTCTTCTGCAACCGCCCCTTCAGGTCATCCAGCGCCGACTTGCCTGCAATGCCCGCCTTGTCGGCGTTGGCGATCCACTGGTCGTAGACCGGTGCCACGGCCTTGCGCCAGACATCGATCTGCGCCGGCGTCATCGGCACGATCGTGTGGCCGCCCATCGCGATCAGCTTCTCGCGCCCGGCGTCCTCGGCGTCGCCCCAGGCCTTGCCGATCTTCTCCGCCCACTCGTTGTTGCAGTGGTCGTCGATGACCTTCTTCTGGTTCGCCGACAGGCCTTCGTAGAACGGCTTGTTCATCGCCCACACGAAGGCGGCTGCGTACAGCCGCATGTCGGTGTGGAAGGTCGTCACCTTGTCGATGCCGAACGAGATGATCGAGTTCCACGGGAAGGTGATCGCGTCGGCCACACCCTTGGCGAGCGCGTCACGCGCCTCCGGCGCCGACACCTGCACGCTGGTGCCACCGAGCGTCGTCACCATCTGCGCGACGGTGCCGTTGGCCGGCCGGATCTTCATGCCCTTGATCTGTGCCGGGTCCGTGATCGGCGCCTTCGAGTGCAGCGTGCCGACGTGCAGGTGCGTCAGGCAGATCTTGACGTCCTTCATCTCCTTCTCGGCGTACTGCCGATACCAGGCGTCGAGCGCCTGCGACGCCGGCCCCGGCTTGTCGACCAGGAACGGCAGCTCGGCGGCAGCGATGATGGGGAAGCGCCCGGCCTGGTAGCCCGGGTTCACATACGCGACGGTGGCGATGCCGTCGCGTGCCATGTCGTAGTGGTCCGGCGCCTTGCCGAGCTGCTGCGCCGGGTAGATCGTGACCTTGATGCTGCCGCCGGACGCCTTCTCGATCGACTGCCCCCACGGGATGAAGCCGGTCTGCGCCAGCAGGTGGTTCGCCGGCACCCAGTGGGCGAGTTTGATCTCGACCGGCTTGTCCTGCGCCGCGACGGGCAGGGCGAGGGCGAGGGCGAGGGCGGCGGCAAGCGGCAGGAGGTGGCGCGGACGGGTCATCAGGAGGTCTCCAGTTCGTTCAGGGTTGCGCGTGGATCGCAACCCCGCATGATGCCGGCGCAGCGCCTGCTGCGTCGCGGGTGGAATCCCGGGGCACGCGAAAGCGGAGTCGGCTCACGACTCACGGCTCACGGCGGTCGCCCGGCCGCTGCAAGGAGGCGGCACGCACACCGAGCAGCCGCAGCGGCCGCGCGAGGTCGACCCGCTTCAGGCACTGGCCGGCCGCATGGCGGATCGTGCCCGCCTCGGCCGTCGGCTGCGGCAGCGTGAGGTCGCGCGTCACGGTGCGGAAGTCATCGAAGCGCAGCTTGATGCCGATCGTGCGGCTGGCGATGCCCTTGCGCTGCAGGTCGGCCGCGACCTGTTCGCACAGGCGCGTCAGCAGTGCGCCGAGTTCGGCCCGGTCGTGCGTGGCGTGCAGGTTGCGCTCGAAGGTCGTCTCGCGGCTCATCGACACCGGCTCGCTGCGCGTCGAGACGGGCCGGTCGTCGACGCCGTGCGCCGCGTCGTGCAGCCAGCGGCCGTAGGCGCGCCCGAATTCGTGCACCAGCCAGTCGCGCGGGTGCGCGGCCAGCTCGCCGATGGTCTGGATGCCGTGTGCCTGCAGCTTCTCGCCCGCCTTCGGCCCGATGCCGTTGATGCGGCGCACCGGCAGCGGCCAGATGCGTGCCGGCACGTCCGCCGCGGTCAGCACCGTCAGGCCGTCGGGCTTGTCGAGTTCGGAGGCGATCTTCGACAGCAGCTTGTTCGGTGTCACGCCGATCGAGCAGCTCAGTCCGGTCGCGCGGCGAACGTTGTTGCGCAGTTCCTGCGCGATCGCGCGCACGCCGCCGGTGGGGTCGTGGCCGACACTGTCCTGCGCGCCGGGCACGTCGCTGAGGTCGATGTAGATCTCGTCGATGCCGCGGTCTTCGA
>JBDTUO010000158.1:0-6652 GCA_040007675.1 Rubrivivax sp. | reverse complement strand
GTGGGCAACACGGTCTACCTGGCGCGCACCAGCCGCACCACGGACACCGCGGCAGCGGCCGACAGCATCTCGACCAGCGGCATGAACCCGACCCACATGCGGGTCGTGGTCGGTAGCACGGTGACGTTCGTGAACCCGGGTTCGGCGCAATTCCCGCTGTTCCCGAACACCAAGCCGCACTGCGCGACCCAGTTCTTCGAGGGCAAGTTCAATCCCAGGCTGAACCCGGGCGAGACCTTCCAGTACACGTTCGCGAAGGAGGGTGAGTACTTCTACAACGACTGCACCGATCCGCGTCCGACCGGCAAGGTGGTGGCCTATCACATCCCGCAGGACGTGCCGGGCGCGCTGGACTTCAACCCGGGCGTGATCAACATGAAGGCCGCGAACGGCGTGTTCACCACCGTGCATGGCGAGGTCACCGCGATGTTCCGCGTCCCGGAGGGCTACACGCTCGACGGCGACGTGAAGCTGAAGACCCCGTTGTCGGCCACGCTGTTCCCGGCGCTTTCGGCGCAGATGACGGGTGACGGCCGGATGCTGATCGCGCGCTTCGACAAGGCGCTGATCGACAACAACGTGCCGGAAGGCAATGCGGTGCCGCTCACCGTGAGCGCGAACTTCATGCAAGGCGGCGTGCAGAAGCAACTGACGTCCACCGCGAACGTGCGGATCATGAAGTGAGCCTGCTCTGATCTTGCGAGCCCACGGGGGTTCGGGGCTTGCCCCGAGCTCCCGTTTTTCCTTTCTGGCCCTCGAAGCCGCTGCGGGGCGCGGTGCGCTGGCGCAGCGCGTGCGCTCACCCGGCGCTCACCCGGCGCTCAGCCGGCGGTCATCCCGGCGTCCTGCACGCCGGCGATGCAGATCGCCTCGTCCTCGTCGCCGGTGCCGCCGCTGGCGCCGACGGCGCCGATCACGCGGCCGTCGGCGTCCTTGACCAGCACCGCGCCGGTCTGGGGAATGAACCGCCCCTGCCCGGTGGAGGCCAGGGCGCCGAAGAAGGCCGGCAGGTCCTTCGCGCGCTGGGTCAGCACCCGGGACGCGGCGCCCATCGCGATCGAGGCCCATGCCTTGCCGCTCGCGATGTCGATGCGGAACATGCTCGCGCCGTCCTGCCGCTGCGCGCTGACGGTATGGCCGGCGGCATCGAGCGCGACGACGGCCATCGGTGCGTAGCCGGCCGCGCCGGCGGCACGCAGCGCACCGGCGATGATGTGGTTGGCCTGATCGAGGGTGAGGTTCATCGTGAGACTCTTGGCATTGGAAGCATGCGTTGTACCGCGTCTCGGGCCCGCCGCCAGCTGCCAGGCGTCCGCGGCCGGCCGGCGCAACCGCGCGTTCTTGTCCGACACCGATCCCGCGTGCCGTCGGCGACGATGCCGGGATGCTTCCGAGTCCCAACGATCGCTGTTCGCCGCTCAAGTCGCGCCGCGCCTTCCGTGCTGGCGTGCCCCGGCTGATGGCGCTGACCGTGCTGCTGGGGTCGGCGTGGCTCGCAGGCTGCGCCGAGCACAGCGTGCTGCAGCGCGGTGCGGACCAGGGGCCGCGCCCACAGCTCGTCGAGCCGGTGCGCAGCGTGTTGCCCACCCTCAAGATCGCACCGGCCGAGCCCTGGGGAGCATCCGAGATGCCACGCGCCGCCCGGGGCCTGGCCGTGACGGCGTTTGCGCGCGGCCTGGACCACCCGCGCACCTTGCTCGTGCTGCCGGGCGGTGACGTGCTGGTCGCCGAGACCAACGCGCCGCCGCGACCCGACGACGCCAAGGGCGTGCGCGGCTGGGTGATGGGGGTGGTGATGGGCATCGCGGGCGCGGGCGGCCCGAGTGCGAACCGCATCACGCGGCTGCGCGACGTCGACGGCGACGGCGTTGCCGAGCAGCGTGAGGTGGTGATCTCCGGGCTGAATTCGCCGTTCGGCATGGCGCTCGTCGGCGACCGGCTCTACGTCGCCGACACCGATGCGGTGCGCGAGTTCGTGCTGCCCGAAGCGGGCTCGGCCTCGGCGGCGCCGCTCGGCGCGGGCCGACTGCTGGCACCACTGCCCGCCGGGCCGCTGAACCACCACTGGACCAAGGGACTGGTCGCGAGCCCCGACGG
This sequence comes from Rubrivivax sp., assembly GCA_040007675.1. Lineage (GTDB taxonomy): Bacteria > Pseudomonadota > Gammaproteobacteria > Burkholderiales > Burkholderiaceae_C > Rubrivivax. Next base: position 4,555 of record JBDTUO010000158.1, on the reverse strand, counting down.
CCGCACGCTGTACGTGAGCGTCGGCTCGAACAGCAACGTCGGCGAGAACGGGCTCGACGTCGAACGCGACCGCGCGCGCATCCTCGAGATCGACCGCCGTTCGGGCGCGACGCGGGTGTTCGCCACCGGGCTGCGCAATCCGGTCGGCATGGCCTGGTGGACCGACGGCAGCTTGTGGGTCGTCGTCAACGAACGCGACGAACTCGGCAGCGACCTCGTGCCCGACTACCTGACGGCGGTGCGCGCCGGCGACGACTTCGGCTGGCCGTGGGTGTGGTACGGCTCGCATCCCGACTTGCGGGCGCCGCCGCCGCGGCCCGTTGGCGGGGCGGCAACCCGCGTGCCGGACTACGCGCTCGGATCGCACGTCGCGCCGCTCGGCCTCGTGGCGGCATCCGGCTCTCCGGTGGCGGCTGCGCTGGACCGCCCGGGCGCGCCGGACGGCATGTTCGTCGGCCTGCATGGGTCGTGGAACCGGCGCCCGCTCGCCGGCTACCAGGTGGTCTGGGTGCCGTTCCGGGCCGGACGACCGCAGGGTCTGCCGGTCGAGGTGCTGACCGACTTCGTCGACGCCGACGGCCGCGCCCGCGGACGCCCGGTCGGCGTCGCCGTGGATGCCCGCGGCGCGCTGCTGGTTGCCGATGACGTGGGCGGCGCGGTCTGGCGCGTGGCACCGGCGCGCTAAGCCGGCAAGCCTCCGGCGCGGGCGCAGCGGCGGCCTCTGGTCAGCGCGGCGCGCTGGCGGCGGAACGCGCCAGCACCATTTCGACGACGTCGCGCAGCGTGTCGAGCCCGAACGGCTTGCGCAGCAGCAACGCTCCGTCGCGGATCGTGGCGTCGATCGCCTCGCTGTCCGAATAGCCGCTGATCAACACGATCGGCAGTTCGGGGTGCCGCCTGTGCGCGGCGCGCGCCATCGTGGCGCCATCCATGCCCGGCATCGCGAAGTCGAGCAGCAGCAGGTCCACCGGCCCGGCGTCGAGTTGCTCCAGCCCGGACGGGCCGTCGACCGCCTGCAGCACGTTGTAGCCGAAACTGCGCAGCGCGGTGCCGATCAGACGGCGCACGTCGGCGTCGTCGTCGACCAAGAGCACAGTGGCAGACCGGCCCGGCCCGGCCTGCGGGCCCGGCTCGGCGCGTGGCGTCGCGGTGGGCAGCAGCGACTCGGCGGCATGCGGGAGCCGGATCACGACGGCGGTGCCGCGGCCCGGCTCGCTGTCCAGCCGCACGCTGCCGCCGGCGCGCTCCGCCATGCCGTAGACCTGCGCCAGCCCGAGGCCGCTGCCGCTGCCGACGGGCTTGGTCGTGAAGAAAGGCTCGAAGGCTCGTGCCACCACGTCCGCCGTCATGCCGAGGCCGGTATCGGCGGCGCGGATCTCGACCGCCTCGCCTCTCGGAGGGGCGGCGCCGGCTTCCCTTGCAGCCGCACGCACGGAGAGGCGCAATTCGCCGCCCTGCGGCATCGCGTCGCGCGCATTGATCGCCAGGTTCAGCAGCGCCATGTCGAGCTGGGTCGGATCGGCCAGCGCCCACAGCGGCGCGTCGCCCGGGTCAAGCGTCAGCTGCACGCCGCCGCCGACGGTCGTGCGCAGCAGGTCTTCCATGCCGCGCAGCAGCGCGCCGACGTCGACTGCCTGCACGTCGAGCGACTGCTCGCGTGAAAACGAGAGCAGCTGGGCCGTCAGGCGCGCCCCGCGCTTGGTGACGTCAACCCCCTTGTCGGCGATTTCGCGCGTGCGCCGCGGGTCATCGCCGAGGCGGCGGATCAGCTCGAAGTTGCCGCGGATGGCCTGCAGCAGGTTGTTGAAGTCGTGCGCGATGCCACCGGTGAGCAGGCCGACGGCCTCCATCTTCTGCGTCTGGCGCAACGCGAGTTCGGCACGGTCGAGACGCGCCTGCTGGCGCAGCCGCTCGGTCACGTCGTAGGCGATCTGGTAGGCACCGATCCGCCGGCCCTGCGGATCGAACAGCGGATTAAATCGCATCTCGTACCAGCGGCGTTCACGGTGCCCGTCGCCGAACTCCTGGATCTCCGTGAACTCCTCTCCCGCGAGCGCACGCTTCCACAGCGCGGTCGCGGCGGACAGGGCCTCCGGTCGGCTGCCGAGCAGGGCGGTCAGCGAGTCGCCGACCGCCGGCCGGAAGCCCCAGATCGCGTGGTACTGGTCGGCCACTGCGCGGTTGATCGCGATGAACCGCAGATCCGGGCCCAGCGCCTGCACGCCGACGTCGCTGCCGTCGACGATCTCGAGCAGCGTCTTGCGCTCGGCCAGGTAATCCGACAGTCGGCGCTCCAGCGTCTCGTTGAGTTCGCGCAGCCGGGCCTCGGCGCTTTTGCGCCCGGTGATGTCGATCGCGGCGCCGACGCAGCGCAGGCAACGCCCGTCGTCGTCGAAGATGGCGCGGCCGCGCGCGGCGACCCAGCGCTCGACGCCGTCCTCCTTGCCGACGGTGCGGTACTCGACGTCGTAGACCGCGCGTCGCGCGGGGTCCACGGCCGCGGCGAACGCCTCCGTGGTGTGCGCGCGGTCGTCCGGGTGCAGGCCGTCGTAGAAGTCGGCCAGCGTGACGGGCCGCTCCGGCGAGATGCCGAACATCGCCTTCACGCGCGCGGGCCAGAACAGCGTTTCGTGCACGAGGTCGACGTCCCACAGACCGATGTCTCCGGCGTCGGTGGCCAGGCGCAGCTGTTCCTCGCGAAACGCCAGCGCCCGCTGGGCCTCGACGCGCGCACTGACATCGACGCCGGCGACGAAGATGCGCGCGGTCGCACCGGTCGCATCGATGATCGGCTGGTAGACGAAGTCGACGGTGCGTTCCTGCGTGCTGCCGTCGGCGCCGCGCAGCCGGAAGCGCGCGCCCTGCGCGATGTAGGGCCGACCGCTGCGGTAGGTGCGGTCCAGCAGTTCGAGGTAGCCCTGCTCGACGGCCTCGGGCAGCACCTCGTCGAGGCGGCGGCCGACCACGTCGCGGTCGCCGACGAGCGCGCGATAGCCGGGGTTCGCGAGCTCGAACACGTAGGGCGGGCCGGACACGATCGCGGCAAAGATCGGCGCCTGCTCGAACAGTTGCAGCAGGCGCTCGTGTTCCGACGCCAGGCGCCGTTCGGCGAGCACGTGGCGCGTGGTCTCGGTCACGAGTACGAGCACGCCGCCGACGCCCTTCGGGGCCGCCGCTTCGTCGATCGGACCGTACGAATAGGTCCAGTAGACATCCTGCAACTCGCCGTGACGCAGGATAGGCACCAGCTGGTTCTCGTGCCAGGTGCTGCCGTCGCCGCGCAGCACCTGGTCGATCTGCGGGCCGATGATGTGCCAGATCTCGGCCCAGGCCTCGCGTGCGGGCCGTCCGAGGATGCCCGGGTGCTTCTCGGGGCCAATCGATGGCGCGTAGGCGTCGTTGTAGAGGCAGATGTGCTGCGGGCCCCAGAAGATGAATACCGGGTGCTGCGTGGTCAGCGCCATGCGCACCATCGTGCGCAGGCTCGCCGGCCAGGAGTCGACAGCCCCGATCGGCGTCGACGCCCAGTCGTGCGCGCGTATGCGGCGCGCCATCTCACCGTCGCCGGCGAGGAACGCCGCCTCGGGGCGTGGGTCAGGCATCCTGGACTCAGGCATCAAGTCGCTGGCCTTCAAGGGGCAGGGCGCGCACGCAGCGCGCGATCGCCGGGTGTGGCCCGGCAGGAACGACGGGCGATTCTAATGAGCGATGCCGGCGCGCGCCCGCGTGGCAAGGGTGCTCATCGCCGCCAAGACTGTCAGTCCAGGGCGCCGGCGGCCAGTCACCGGACGCGTCAGCGCCACGCGAACCGCGGCTGGTCGAAGTGCACCACCCGCGTCGAAAGATCGAGCAGGCAGACCTCACGGAACTGGTACAGGAAGGCAGCGGTGGGGGCGGCGATCCAGCGGTCCCCGACCGGCATCTTCAGCACCGGCGCGCCGCCGACCTCGTGCGGCGGCTCGAGGATCGGGGCGTCGGCACGCAGCAGTTCGGCGAACGCGATCCGGTGCACGCTGTGCACCTCGGCCGGATTCGCCTGCAGCCCCGAGCCGGCGCCGGCCCAGACGACGAGGGGCGTGATCACGTAGCCCGATCGGGTCGCGAAGTCGTCGAGCCGGCCGAGCAGCGCGCTCTCCGGCAGCCACAGCCCGACTTCCTCGCCCAGTTCGCGCAGCGCAGCCTGCCCGGCGCTCTCGCCCTCGTCGATGCGGCCGCCCGGCAGGGCCCACTGGCCAGCATGCGCCCGCAACGACTCGGCACGCCGCGTCAGGAGCAGCGCGGGTCGGTCGCTCGGGATGGCGTGCCGCGGCATGCCGTCGAAGTCGGCACCGTGTCCTTCGTCGACCACCGCCAGCACCACCGCGGCGTGGCGCGCGCCGGGCAGCGTGATCGCGTGGCGCTCGAACGCATCGAGCCGGGCCTGCAGCAGTTGCCGCAGCGCGTCATCGCGCCGCGGCCCCGGCACGGCCTGTGGCGCAGGGACCGGGATCACCGCCCGCCCGCTGGCCGCGGCGCGTCAGCCGGCAACGGTACCGCCACCGGCACCGGCACCGGC
>JBDTUO010000157.1:0-6665 GCA_040007675.1 Rubrivivax sp. | reverse complement strand
GGCGACCGCCTGACCGTGCCGCCGCGGCCGACGACGATCGGCGTCTTCGGCAGCGTGTTCAACGGCGGCAGCTACCTCTTCACCGACGGCCGCAACATCGACGAATATCTGCGTCTGGCCGGCGGCCCGACGCGCGGTGCCGACGAAGGCAGCGTGTTCGTGATCCGGGCCAACGGCAGCGTCGTCAGCGCGCTGCAGACCAACAAGGGCTGGTTCCGCGGCGACCGGCTCTCCGGCCTGACCGCTGAGGCGGGTGACACGATCTTCGTGCCGGAAGAGCTTGACAAGACGACGTTCCTTCAGGCGGCCAAGGACTGGACGCAGATCCTGTCGCAGTTCGCGCTCGGGGTGGCGGCGATCCAGGTGCTGGGCAATTGACCGGGGCAGACATGGGCACTCGGAATCAGCGCCCGCGCCGCGGTTTCTGTAGGAACGATCACGCCCGCCGCCACCTGGCCCTCACGTTGCGCCCCGCGCGGTGCCGGCAAGCGACGGCGGTATGAACGAACCGTCGTCGAACGCCTCCCTCGCACCCGTGTCGCCCGAATCCTCCCTGGTCGACGCCTTCGAGACACTACGCTCGCGCTGGCGTGTCTGGAGCGTCGTCACGCTGGCAACGGCCTTGATCGCGGCCGGGGTGTCGCTCGTCATGCCTCCTGTTTACACCGGGCGCACGACGATCATGCCGCCGCAGAGCTCGTCGCAGAGTCTGGCCAGTCTGGCGCTAGGTTCGCTCGGCGCGCTGAGTGGCATCGCTGCCGCCGGCGCCGGGCTGCAAAGCGTTTCTGACCAGTTCATCGGCCTGCTCGCCAGCCGGACGATTCAGGACCGACTGGTCGATGCCTTCGGGCTCGCGACGGTCTACGAGGTGGATCTCGCCGAGGACGCACGCCGAGCGCTCGCCCAGCGCACCCAGGTGATCCCGGGCCGGCGCGACGGGCTGCTGACGATCGAAGTGCAGGATCGCTCGGCCGAGCGTGCCGCGGCGATCGCGAACCGCTACGTCGAGGAGCTGCGGCGATTGTCGGGCGACCTCGCGATCACGGAGGCACAGCGCCGGCGGCGCTTCTTCGAGGCGCAGCTCGAACAGGCACGGCAGAACCTCGCCCGCGCCGAGGCTGCACTGCAGTCCACCGGTTTCAACGAAGGCGCGTTGCGAGGCGAACCGAAGGCCGCCGCCGAGAGCTACGCGCGGCTGCGTGCGCAGATCGATCTGCAGAGCGCCCAGCTGAGCGCGATGCGGGCGACGATGACCGAGAACACCCCCGAGGTGCAGCAGCAGATCGCCCGGATTGCCGGCATCCGGCGCCAACTCGCGTTGGCCGAGCGCAGCGACGAAGGAGCAGCCAGCTCGGGCTATACGTCGGCCTACCGCGACTTCAAGTATCACGAGACGCTTTTCGAACTGTTCGCGCGTCAGTTCGAACTCGCCAAAGTCGACGAAGCGCGTGAAGGCGCCCTGATCCAGATCGTGGACCCGGCGGTCGCGCCGGAGCGCCGCAGCCGCCCAAGGCGCACGCTGATCGTGCTCGCCGCGGCCGCGGCGGCGTTCGTGCTGTCCGTCCTGTGGATCCTGTTCGACGCCGCGCGCCGACGTGTGCCCGCAGCCGCCGGCAGGCAGCCCGAATCCCATCCCGATTGAGAGACGAGAGACGCCTTGGACCGCAAACCAATCTACGTCACGCAGCCGCACCTGCCTGCCCTCGAGGACTTCATCCCGATGCTCGAGCAGATCTGGGCGAACCGGATCCTGACCAACGGTGGCCCATTCCATCAGCGGCTGGAACGCGCGCTGGCGGAATACCTGGACGTGCCGCACGTCGCACTGATGGCCAACGGCACGCTCGGCCTCGTGACGGCCCTGCAGGCGCTGCGCATCACCGGCGAAGTGATCACGACGCCCTACTCGTTCGTCGCCACCGCGCACGCGCTGCTGTGGAACGGGATCAAGCCGGTGTTCGTCGACATCGACCCGGTCACGCTCAACCTGGACCCGGCGCAGATCGAGGCGGCAATCACCCCGCAGACGACCGCCATCATGCCGGTCCACTGCTATGGCCGGCCGTGCGACGTAGAGGAGATCCAACGCATTGCAGACCGCTACGGGCTGCGGGTCATCTACGACGCCGCGCATGCGTTCGGGGTGCGCGGCCCGGGCGGCGAGGGCCTGCTCGGCCACGGCGACCTGTCGGTTCTCAGCTTCCACGCCACCAAGGTCTTCAACACCTTCGAGGGTGGTGCGATCGTCTGCCACGACGCGCGGACCAAGCAGCGCATCGACCACCTGAAGAACTTCGGCTTCGTCGACGAGGTGACCGTCGTCGCGCCCGGGATCAACGGCAAGATGAACGAGGTCCAGGCGGCGATGGGTCTGCTTCAATTGCGGGACATCGACGCCGCGCTCGCCGAACGCGCCCGCGTCGCGGCGACGTACCGCTCGCTGCTGCACGGCGTGGCGGGCATCCGCCTGCCTTCCGACGGCGATGGCGACGGCGTGCGCACGAATGATTCCTACTTCCCGATCTTCGTCGGCCCGGACCACCCGGTCTCGCGCGACCAGCTCTACCAGAAGCTGCGCGATGCGGGCATCTGGGCGCGGCGCTATTTCTATCCGCTGATCAGCGAGTTCCCGATGTACCGCGGCATGCCGTCGGCCCACCGCGACCATCTGCCGATTGCCACCGCGACGGCGCGCAGCGTCCTGTGCCTTCCGATCTACCCGACGCTGACGCGTGAGGACATCGATCGCATCTGCGACGTGATCACCACGTCATGACCGATGCCAGCCGCGCGCGCGGCACGAGTGGAGCCATGCGGTGAGGCTGGCGATCATGCAGCCGTATTTCCTGCCCTACATCGGCTATTTCCAGCTGATCGGTGCCGTCGATCTTTTCGTGGTCTACGACGAGATCAAGTACACGAAGAAGGGCTGGATCAACCGCAACCGCTTCCTGCTCGACGGGCACGCAGAGACTTTCACGCTGCCGCTGCGCAAGGGCTCCGATTCGCTGTCTGTGGTGGAGCGCGAACTGGCTTCCGAATTTGATCCGCGGCAGATGCTCGACCGGTTCGTGTCGGCCTATCGACGCGCGCCCTACCGTGAGTCGGCCCTGGAGCTGTTGCGTCGCGTGCTGTTGTGCGCCGAGAAGAACCTGTTTGGATACCTGCACCAGTCGCTGCTCGAGGTCTGCGCGCATCTCGGCATCCGCACCGAGATCCGGGTGTCCTCCAGCGTGCGTTTCGACAACTCGCTGAAGGCCGAAGAGAAGGTGCTCGCCCTGTGCGAGGCAGTGGGCGCCACCTCCTACGTCAACCCGATCGGCGGCACCGACTTGTATGCGAAGGAAGCGTTCGCCGCGCGCGGCGTCGATCTTCGTTTTCTGCGCTCACGCCCGTTCGAGTACCCGCAGTTCGGTCATCCCTTCGTGCCCTCGCTTTCAATCATCGACGCGCTGATGTTCAATCCTTCGCAGGACGTGCGCGAACGGGTCGGGCGCGACTACGAGTTGATCTGAGTCATGTTCCGCTGGAAGAAACTCGGCAAGGTGTTCGATCCCGCGGGCGTCGCGGATCGCCCCTGGCTGCAGGAGTTCGCGCAGGCTCCCGCTACCCTGGTGCTCGACGACCGGGTGCGCGTGTACTTCTCATGCCGGCCCCCCGCCGACGCCCAGGGCCAGTACGTCAGCCATTCGGCCTGGGTCGACCTGGACCGCTCGGACCTGTTCAGGGTTCGCGAGGTCAGCGACCGACCGATCCTTGAACTCGGGCAACTGGGCGACTTCGACGAGTTCGGCGTCTACCCGGTGTCCGTGATCCGTGACGGCCCGCGGGTGCGCGCGTACTACGCCGGCTGGACCCGCTGCGAATCCGTGCCCTTCAACACCGCGATCGGGACCGCCGTCAGCGACGACGGTGGCCGCAGCTTCCAGCGCCTCGGGCGCGGACCGGTGCTCAGCTACTCGCCCGACGAACCGTTCGTGCTGAGCGGCCCGAAGATCCGCCGCTTCGACGGCCGCTATCACCTTTACTACATCGCCGGGCGCAAATGGAAGCGGGTCGACGGACGCCCCGAGCCCGTCTACAAGATCCGGGTCGCGCTGTCCGACGACGGGCTGCACTGGCGCAAGCTGGGCCGTGATCTGATCGAGAGCCGCGTCGAGGAAGACGAAGCGCAGGCCAGCCCCGACGTGTTCCACGCCGGCGGCAAGTACCACATGTTCTTCTGCTATCGCTACAGCGAGCACTTCCGCGGCAAGCGCAAGGGCTACCGGATCGGCTACGCCTGGAGCACGAACGCCGTCGACTGGGTTCGAGAGGACCACAAGGCCGGCCTCGACGTTTCCGACGCGGGCTGGGACAGCGAGATGGTGAGCTACCCGCACGTGTTCGAGCTCGACGGTCGCACCTACATGGCCTATCTCGGCAACCAGGTGGGACGCCATGGCTTCGGCCTCGCCGAACTCGACGGCCGGCTGGAGTAGACGATGCACTGGCACCGCATCGGAAGGATCTTCGACCCCGCCGAGCATGGGCTGCCGCCCGGCTGCGTCGGCTTCGCGCAGTCGCCGCAGGCGCTGGTGTTCGACGACTACGTTCGCATCTATTTCTCGACCCGTTCGGTCGACGGCAATGGCAAGTTCGTCAGCCACGTCGCGTTCGTCGACCTGGACAAGGACCTGCGGCAGGTGCTGCGCGTCGCCGACCGACCGGTGATCGCCCCCGGCGGCCTGGGGTGCTTCGATGAGCACGGGATCTTCCCGATGAACGTGCTGCGCGTGGGCGACGAGGTCTGGGGCTACACCACGGGCTGGAATCGGCGCGTCTCGGTGTCGGTGGATACCGCGATCGGGCTTGCGATCAGCGGTGACGACGGCGAGAGCTTCGTCCGTGTCGGCGACGGGCCGGTGCTCTCAGCGTCGTTGCACGAACCCTGCCTCGTCGGCGACGCCTTCGTCAGGCACATCGGCGAGCGGTTCCACATGTGGTACATCTTCGGAACCGGGTGGAAGCGCTACGACGCCACGTCGGCGCCGGACCGCACCTACAAGATTGGCCACGCGACCTCGGAGGACGGCTTGCTGTGGACAACCGAAGGCGGGCGGCCGATCGTCGCCGACGCACTCGGTGCGGAAGAGAGCCAGGCCCTTCCGACCGTGATCGAGGTCGACGGGGTGTTTCACATGTTCTTCTGTTTCCGCCACTCGTACGACTTCAGGAGCAACGTGGCGCGCGGCTACCGCATCGGACACGCCTGGTCGCGCGACCTCGTGGAGTGGACACGTGACGACACGAGCCCTGCGCTGCACGGAGTCCCGGGCGAGTGGGATGGCGACATGCAGTGTTACCCGCATGTGTTCGACTGCGACGGCCGCGTGCTGATGCTCTACAACGGCAACGAGTTCGGGTGCCACGGCTTCGGCGTGGCCGAGTTGCGGCGATGACCCCACCCCCGGAATTCACGATCGACCACGCGTCGGCGGACCAACTCGAGCGCCACCTGGGCCAGTGCGACGCTGGATTCGTCCCGCCGCTCAGCACGCGCGTCGAACTCGGCGCCTACACGCGCAAGCTCGTGCAGCGCGCGACCCGCTTCGAGGCTTGGCACGACGGCACGTTGGTCGGCGTCGTTGCCGCCTACTTCGACGGCACGGACCGCGGCGTCGCGCACATCTCCAACGTCAGCGTGCTGCCGGGCTGGGGTTCGCGCGGAGTGGCGCGCGCACTGCTCCTGCGCTGCATCGAGCACGGACGGCGCACCGCGATGCTGCAGATCACGCTGGAGGTCGCCGCGGACAACGGGGCCGCCTGCCGGCTGTATCGACGGGCCGGGTTCCGCGCGCTCGAGCCGGCCGCATCGACCCTCGCGATGACCCTCGACCTGACACCGGAGCCGCACGATGAATCCGCCGCGTGACCACAACGCCGAGACGAAGGACAACGAGGGGCGCAAGTACGCGTACGGCTTCGACTTCGACGTCATGCATCCGTACATGATCCGGTCCTTCGAGCCGTTCTTCCAGTCGGGCAGCCTGCTCGAGCTGGGCAGTTTCCAGGGTGCCTTCACGCGCCGGCTGCTTGCGCGTTTCGACGACGTCACCTGCGTCGAGGCGTCGGACAAGGCGCTGGCGACGGCACGCGACGCCCTCGGCGACCGGGTGCGTTTCGTGCACTCGTTGTTCGAGGCGGCGCAGTTGCCCCGGCGCTACGACAACATCGTTCTGACGCACGTGCTGGAACACCTCGACGACCCGGTGCGGGTGCTCCGGCGTGTCAACGAAGAGTGGCTGGCCGAGCAGGGTCGCCTGTTCCTGGTATGCCCGAACGCGAACGCGCCGTCGCGGCAGATCGCCGTCAAGATGGGTCTGATCTCTCACAACGCAGCGGTGACACCGGCGGAGTCCGACCACGGACACCGCTGCACCTATTCGCTGGACACGCTGGAGCGCGACGCCGTGGCGGCCGGGCTGAAGGTCGTGCATCGATCAGGCATCTTCTTCAAGGCGCTGGCCAACTTCCAGTGGGACCGGCTGCTGCAGACCGACATCGTCTCGCCGGCCTACCTCGACGGCTGCTACAAGCTCGGCCAGCAATACCCGGACCTCTGCGCGAGCATCTTCCTGCTCTGCGAGCGCGGCCCGACGCGCGGCTGAGCGGCGCCCCGGCCG